>JAQSXL010000024.1 GCA_029256685.1 Gammaproteobacteria bacterium
GGATGAAAATATGTACTTAAAGAACGGCACAGGTGCAAATAAGATACTAAGAGAGCAGACAAAGAAAATCAAAGGTGATGTGGAAATCCCTGGTATAACGGGTTATCTTCCTAATCAAGATTATACGGCAGAAGCCAGTTTTCCAAAGAAGGATGCGAATGTGGAACGTTCTTTACTCCGATCATCGAGTGATCGGGTCTCTAAAGGCGGTGGAAAACGCTATATAGGAATATTTGCTTTAGAAGAAACCAGTATAGATGAACAAGCTGTACGACAACGAATTGCTTATGACAAAAGGTATGATGAAGTCTATGATAGGCAAGAGAATGCTTGTGGCCACCATGTTGAGAGGGTCTATACTGGTAAAATTATAGGTGGTAAGAATTTACAGACACAGCAAGCTTTCATGAACACGGTTATTGAGGTAATACAAGATAAGGATTCTATACTGACTGAGAATTTTATTGAGATCGCCAGCCAATCGGGCCTTGCAAGGCAGGCAGAGGAAATTGGTGAAGAATACACTCTACAGAAGAAGCAAGCTCAACAAGCTACGAATAATGACGATGAACAGAATTCATTCACATTGGGTAAGTAAACGATATATAATTACAATCATGTACTTTCTATTTTGAGGTAATCTATTATGATGAAAAGAGTAACTGATAAAAGCCGCACACTTTTTAAAGCCGCTAAGCTAGTAGCACAACCTGTTACTACTAACACACTAAGAAAATATAGCTTTAATAGTATTAGAGCTTTTGAAAATTCGCCTTTATCTGTGGCCTTTATGGAGGTTATTAATCGTGAAGCACATAAAAGCCAGAATAACTTTAGAGAAAATGGCATAGAACTTGTCGATAACCCATTGTTAACAACATTAAAGGGACTTGTTGGGCTCTATAATTTTCAATTAGAGCAGGCGAAAAAGCTGTTAGATGAAAGACAGATTAAAGTGCCAAAACAAAGACTTAGCAAACTGGTTATAGAGTTAGAGCAGTTGTACAGTTTAGCCAGCCAAAATACTCAAGGCAATTTGTTACAAGCTTACCAGGAGTTGCTGGCGAAAGCTTATACGTATGAAGGTCTTTGCTATTATTGTACTGGAACTAAAGGTGAAAATATTGCCTTAACTAATTTTGAAAAGGCTCTCAAGATCATTCCCGATTATGAGTTACCCCGCAAGAAAAAAGAAAGCATTTTAATGGGGCGAGGTATCTTACCTGAGGGTGAAAGTTTAGTATTTGAAGATGGTTTTGAGATAACTTCTAATAAGCCCACTCTTTAATATTATTGCTATCTAGGATGGTAGCTATGCAAAAACATTTAGCTACCATTCTAATCAATTGTAGAAGTCAATATACGATCTATGCTTGTAGCTCTTCAATCTTTTAAATTTCTTCACAAGCATAGTTATGACTAAGGAATTCAATTTTTTAAGCAAATTAAAATCCCTGCGTAACTTTTGCGTACTTCAGTCCTGCATCGTTATGCACAGTACTGCGTTTGTAATGAGCGCCCCAAAATTGAAAAAGCAATAGAATCAATAAGTTAATAAATAATAGCCTACCTGAAAATCCTCGTGTCGACAGTTCGATTCTGTCTCTGGCCACCATCTAACACTAGTCAATTCAAATAGAGCCCGCATAAAGCTGTCTTTCTTGCGTAATCGGCTACTGTTGCAGCGGGCACGGCGCCTCTAGTTCACCTTTATCACTAGGGGATTAATCCCACGCACTTTACGTATTGCAAATCCCGGTAAATGCTGGATACGATCTTTTTTAGGTCATACACCTCACTGTCGCTAGTGATTCAAAGGTTTAGCTTACGCTAATCCCGGTTAAAGTACTCCCTTAATTGGGGTTGAGCCAAATTTATTTAGACATCTTTGCTTTATCTATCCATGTTGACATCATCTGTCTCTAACTCGGCTCTAGCGTTTGTTGTAAGGCTTAGCATAGTATCATATAAACCGCTTTCTGTGGTAAACAGTGTCTGAGTGGTTTGTGATATCTCATTGAAATCATCGCTTTCATCCAGGCTTGCGTCTTTTAAATCCAAAAGAATGGTGATCACATTATAGGCTTGTCTCTTTGCTTGTGGATTAGAACTATTTATTTGTTTTTGTTGAGTTCTTAACAGAAATTGTAGGTCTTCGTAGTCATAAAATTTATAACTACTTAAAATATCTCGATCTGTATTAGAAAGCTTCTTCTTTTTGACATTTGTTGCTACGGTTTCACTCAGACGCTCACGCTTGCCGGTGTGTCTTATTGATTGGCCGCCTCTAACGCGGTTTTGATAAATTTGCTTGCGCATGGTTTCATCCAATACTTGCTCCACGATGACTTCTCCTATTCTAAAGCTAAGCAGCTGTTGCAATAAGTTATCCAATTTGTCTTTAATTTTGTCTTTATATATACTTTTTGTATATTCACTATCTTTATCTAATATCGCAGTTAACGCATTCTTTAACCGCGTTAAAGCTGTATCCTTAAGCTTAGTTCTAGTTTCTCTAGCTTTCTTTATTTGCCCATAATCGATTGCTGCAATATAAGCATCGCTCATAACTTCCTTATTTTCAGCTATTAGTGATTTCAACTGTTCTACGTCCTTTGGTATGGTAGCGGTAGCAGCGCCAGCACTACTACCTGCGGCAGTTGGCGTACTAGCAACAACCGCGTCTTTGCTATCAGTATTAAGGTGGTTTAACCAGTTTGTAATGCTGATGAAGTATTTTTTATACATTTTAGTTAATACTTCTTGCTCCTCTACCGATGCCTTGGCTGCATTGAGCTCGGCTTTTAGCTTGCCTAGCTGCGCACTGTATAACGCCGCCCCTAAAATTGCATTTTTCACCTCTTTATCCGTCGTTAGTACGATATTTTCGGTAAGGTCAATTTCCGTCACCAAGGCATCATCGACAAAGTCATCGTCGTCAACAAATTCGGGTTCTGCTATATCCTCTTTTTTATCAGCTCTTATTTTCCAAGGATCACCAAATTCGAGTTTAGTTTCTTTCTTGTCAGATGTCCGCCTTGTTTTATTAGGATCCGTACTAGTCGGTTGAAAATCAAGCAGACCCCATCTACATATAAAAAATTGGGGATATTTGGTTCCATTTCGTATGACCGCATTTTTAATGTTAGCGTCAGCATCTACAACCGTTTTGTCAACGCTCATATCACCAAATAAAACTTCTACTTCATACCATATCCATTTGTGTTCGACGTTGACTAGCCTTTTTACCTCTGTTTCAACGTGATTTTTATGGGATGAATTCGCATTTTGAGTAATAGGCGCAAGATTGCGTACATCGTCACCTGGGCCGCCTAGTTGCTCATTTAATAGATGTCCCCTTATATATTGAATTTCTCTTTTACCAGTTGGATTAGCGATCAACTCCATGTCTTTGGTCGCTTGGCTTGCAAATGAATCATCCGGATCGCTACCAAGCGGATGGTCAGGCCCCAATGGATCAGCCACCATTTTAGTTCCTGACAAATAATTTGCCTTATTCCAGACAACGTGAGTTTTTATACTCTTGGTTCCTACTTTAGCGCCGGAACCGCTGGCAGTTGCACTAAAAGCATTGGTCTCTATATAGTTATCAAGGTGTTTTTCTAAGTTTGCAGCCTTCCCTTTTGCTGTAAGAGGGAGCTCACCTAGGGCTTTTTTACTCTCACCTGAACCAACTTCAACGGTAAAGGTTTGTAAGTGTTTATATAAAGGATTACCCTTGAATGTCTGATTCAGTGCTTCCCACTCGTATATATTATTAATCAATGTACCCAACTCAGCCACCTGGTCGTCATCGAATAGCTTTTCATCATCTACTATTGGATGGTCTATGTCTTCGATCAATTCTAATACCTTGTCCTTTTTGTTCAAATTATCTTTCGATAACTTTAATATCGAGCCATTTGTTTTTCGCTCTATAATATCGATGGTATCTATCGACAGCTTTTTTATTTTTTTTAAATTTTTTATGCTATTTTTTTGCGATGATTTTGTATCATGCTCCTTTTTCAAAGTTGCCCTCACCAAATAATCATTTTTATACTCGGTTTCTATATTAGCTAGGGTAAAACTCTGGCTTTGCGCATCAAACTCACCTAGGCCAGTCATTTCACCTAAGCCAGTATCTTTGCTGGTATCGTCTAGTCCAGGCATTAGAAAACTTTCAGCAGCATTATTCCTGACCGTTTTTGTTTCAACGTCCTTAGTGTGGAAACTTAACTTAGTTGAATTACCTTTCGGCGCGCTTCCTGGAAAAAATTGTTCAACCTTAACCAGGTCGCCTAGTCCGGTAAAATCAATCGCTAGCCTGGTAATTTCCTGGATAGGATTTTCGGTGTCGAGCAATAGCTCGGTTAAAAATGCCCAAAATACTCTTCCGCTTTCGCTATCAAGCCTATCTTCCTGAGAACGCTTGTAAAAATAATTTTCCACTTGTTCATTGCTAGTGAAAGTATGAGTTAACTGGTCGTCTATTAATTCCGCAAGATACATATCAACGTTGTAGCGAGCTAGGTTATTTTCATCAAGGAACTCGTCTATTACGTCATCTGCATCATCATCATCCTCTAAGGACTCACCAATTGTAGCTAGCGCTAGCAAGGCTTTATCTCCATCATCATATTTCTGTTCGCCAATTTTAAGTTCTCTTTGCACTCCGCCTGAAGCACCGTTGTGGCCAGTTTGGCAACTATTTAATAAACTCTCAGCCGATCGGCCGGCTACCACAGCGTCCGCCACCCTGTCAGCGTGCTGCTCGTACTTATCCCCTGCTTGGCCGACGCCGCCTTTGAGGTGTACACCTGCCTGCTGCTGTACGATGTGGGCGGCCTCGTGTGCCACCGTGTGCAAGCTGGGGTTGGTATTGGCAAAGGCTATCTTATGACCGCTGGCGTAGGCCTCGGCTCCTATACTCTTGGCAGCCTGTATGGCTTGACCGTCGGCATACGTCTGCACGTGGCTGATATCATGCTTGCCAAACGCCTGTTGCACCCTGTTAAAATAAGGTAGAGGACGCGGTGTGCCATTGACGCCCGTGGCGGCAATCTCACCCACTCGCTCGGCGGATAAGCCGGTAGCAGTATCGGTGGCCGACAACTGGATGTTGGCAAGCGAGTAGTACAGCGCCGGTCTGGCAAAGTCTGACTGAGCCTTGGGTTTAGGCGCTGCAAAGCCAGCGGTTGATGTGACCGTAGCGGGTGATTGAGCTACCCTGTTTTGTTTACTAGCTATGGTTTTATCGGCCTTCATGGTGTTTCCCCGTTAACCTTGTTCCGGTAATAAAGTGAGGTGTTGGCAGGAGGTAGAATAAGGCCGGTACTCGTCCAAGACTTCCTGCAACTTGTTCTCACGTTCCGTCAAGCTGAAGCGGTTGTAAACGCCCATCTCCAAGCCATCCGCCGCGCCTTTACTGATCTGCTCGCTACAGTCCTGACTTAGCTGCGCATAACCTAGTTTGCCGTACTCGGTGGTGATAAAGCTAAGCGGAACGTCGTTAGGTTGACTAGGCCAGTAGCAGCCATCGCAATTGGGTAGTTTGTTAGGTAGATAGCTATAGCGCACCCTACCGCGGTCTTCCCGTAACAGGGTAACGGTATCACTTGCTATCATCTCCGAGGCCGCAATCTCTGCTACCCAGGTCTTACCCAAAAGCGTGGCTCTTTGCAAGTTTAGGCTGGGCCCAACTATCTGTCCCGTGGTATCTCCTGCAATGGCCGGCCCACCCTTGCCGTCTACGACGCTGTCTGTTACCAACAATTGCGCGCTGCTCGGTAAACAAACCGCTCCGCTGATGCTATTACTTAAGCTGACCTGCAAATAGTGTCCACCGTTGATAGCGCTAATAGCGGGTTGGGCAGCGGGCAGTAAGGTACAATCCTGCACGCTAAGCTGAATATTATCGTCAAGCTGGATAGAGCCTGATACCAGTAAACCATTGAGGCTAAGCCTGGCCTGACCACTCTGGTTGAGCGTATTATGCACGACAAAGGCAGCACTTAATTTGATACAGGGCCGGCAATTATCGGCGGCTTGGATCGTTAAACTTCTCCCCCGCAGGTCGATAGATTCGGCCAGTTCATAGGTATGATTGTCGCCTATCTCAATTAGATAATCGCCCTTGCTCGCGTCATATCGCAGCAGAGCTTGGGCTAAACTAAACCCGGTTTGTTTAGACACCTTCAGTGCGGTGATAGTATCATCAGCTGCCATCAAAGAATCCCGTCTGTCGTAATAACCTCCTCCCATGGGCGCTAGCATGGCGTAGTGATAGTCTACCCACAGCTCGTCCATCGCAAGGCTGGTGTAAATCCGGCCGCGCTCAAGATCAACGACCACCTCATCGCCAATCAGCGTAGGCCAATCCGTTAAATCCATGACCTTGATTGCGCTGAGCGGGATCGTTTGCTGTTCATAACCATTGGCGGTTCGGGTAACCTTATGCAGACAAAAGCTCTGGCCCGGTCCGTAAAAATAGCTGGCCTCATCTGCTTGGTGTTGGGCCAAATCCTCTGCCACCTGCTTATTTTGTAAAGGAATAGCTAACTCGGCCCCTGCATTGGGCGCGCTTAAATTCGCGGTATTCTGTTCGCCATTGACCAAGGCAAGATCCAGTCCAAAGGCATGGAAGGTATAGCAATTAACTGCAACCTGAGCCGCGCTTGCCGCCCGCACCTGCTGGTTACTACCACGCCATACGTATACACCTATGGTATCTAGCTTATAGTAGTTGGCATAGCGCCCACTACTAGAAATCTGCACGGTGTGTACCAGCTTTTCAAATGGCGTCAACAAGCTAGCAAGTCTTGACTCATCGCGTACAGCTACGGTGGTGTTATTTTCTAAACGCAAACATTGACTATGCTGGGTAGTGGCGATCAAATTCGAATATTCCACTACTTTAGCCGGCCAGCCGCTAAGATCTTTAATCACGCTTTCTAAGGTGGCTGCCTGCCCTTTGCGACGCCTGTAGTGTAATAATTTAGCCAGCAAGCGCCGCTGGTTAGCCGGCACCTTGTCTATACTCAATAAGTCTTTCCCGGCCAACAGGTCTGCAATGGGGCCGATAAACTGTGGCTGGCAAGTTTCAATGAAGCAATTATCGTAGGCCTGGCCAATCTCTTGTTCCATGCGGATAAGCTCCTGCTCCATCACTTGTAGCAGCGCATACAGCGTTCGGCCCTGGATTTCATCGTGCCTACGATAAATAGCGGGTAGGCGTTGGTACAAGCGTTCCATGCTAGTAGTCATTGTGTCGTCTCACTTAGGTCAATTTTGTTGGGGTTGATGGTCAATAACTGAGCAGGTAGGTACTCCACCTGGTTTTGCCCATCGGTGCTAACATCTGCGGACTTTGCCGCAAGGTAGGATTGGGTAGCAAGGGGTTTATCCGTATAAGCCAAGGCGTTTAAGTGTACGGCGATGACTCCCGGAATCTGTTGCAACACCCCGATAAGATCCGAGGCGGCTATCCCTTGTGCCAATTCACGTTGCGTAAAACCAAATCGTGCCAGCAGGCTTTGCTCTGCGGCTTTCAGTACCTTAGCGGCCTGATATTCGCTGGCAATTTTCAGTTCGGCACTGACGTTAAACTGCACGGCTTGGTAGTTATCCAAGCGAAATTCCCGTCCGGGTTGACGGATACTACCGATAGCCTTTTTCAAACTTTGATAAAGCAATGAATTCTCGGTAATTTCACTTCCACTTTCGCTGGCTATGGTAAGGTGCAGTATAGGTCCCTGGCTTTGCAGCAATTTTTTGGCCTGCACTTTCGCTATGCCTGCAAAGCCCTTGACGAAGTACTCAAAGTCACGCAGTGACACTATGCGTTCCAAGGTATTGACATTGGATAAAGCCTTTAATTGGGCTTGTCCAGCGTCGTCGGCACCAGCCGCTCCACTGGCAGAAACAGGATTATTAACCGCCTTGACCCCGCGTACTACCGATTGGAGAATAGCCAGGCTATTTTCCGGTATTTCACCTTCTAGTCCAAGTCCTACCCGATAAACGGCGTGTACATTTTCTTGGCCACTGGGTAAACGAGCTCCTCTAATGCCGTCCCCAAACAAGACGGAGACTTTATTGTTCTCGTCTAGACGCACGACGTAGCACTGCTCGGTGGGGCCTGCCTCGTTAAAGCTAGTAACCTCCTGCCAAAGCACATCGTTTACCCGGATACTTAAGGTATTACTCATGCCGCGCGCATTAGCCGCAGGCAAGTAGGTCAAAGGCCTTTGAGTTAGGTTAAATACCTGATTGGCTTGGCTGGCATCGCCGCCACCCAAAATCTCAACCACCGTTTTACCATGAGTTGCCGCAACCACATTGGCGTATAGTATCGTCTTATCCACGTAGTAAGGACGTTGCAGCCGCTGCTTTAAGGTCAACAGGGTATTGCCGTCCCGAAAACTGCAACTACCAATGGTAACAACCTCGCTTTGCCTACGTAAATAACCACTTAAGGTTAAAATCATGCCTGAATGAAATTGCTCACTGACAGTCCGCGCGTCATCACAGGTAAAGCTCAGTTGCCGGACAGCATCGCCTTCTTCTAGGTCTACCGGTATTACGTTTAATCCGGCAATTGAAGTTTCCAAGGTCACGGTGCTAGACTCATACTGGTTGGTTAAGGGAGCGGCTAGTTCCAACGTCACTTTCTGTTGCTTGGCAGTGAGGCTACTGCTAAGAACTCGGACGGACTCTACTATCTTGTCGGGAATCGTGCTGATGATGATCTGCTTGCCACTGGCCATGGGTTCTTTCAAACGCGTATTGAGAACGATCGCCTGGCTTATCACGCTGAAGCTGGGATCAAGTTCAATTTCTTGGTAAAGAGACAAGGGCGTAGCACCCAGTAAGAAGGTCGTGTTACGCACGTAAAAATCGTCGGGCTTGTCTAGCTTGTCCGTAAAAGCCGGATTTAAGCTTACCGCGCTAACCCGGGCGCTAATACCGCCACCTTCCTGATCCTTAATGGTATAACCCGCTAAGGCTGTTTGATAGCAGTTTTTGATGAGATAAATGCGCTGCTTATTCCCGGCAAAGGCCACAAGCCAACTGCCATTTAGCAGGTTTGGCATCAATTGGTCAAAATACAGGTCAATGTCGCCTAACTGTGGTCTAACCGTCACATGTTGATCCCAAACCGTAGGCGGATCATCATAGATGTCCCATTCGCCAGCCGGGGCCGTGCAACCAAAGGCGCCCAATTGCCGCTGAAATGCGAACAATTGTATATCCAGCAAGGTTTCATCGGTAGCTAAGGCTCTGGCTTCTGGCAGCACGCTGCTGGCGGGATCCTGTAAGCTTTCTTGCCAACTTATCTTCGTGTAACCCGTCTCTCGTTCAAGCTGGACAGTGGTTACAGACAATAAAAACGCCAATTTAGTACTCTTGTTACCCGCTGCGCAGGCTGTACCCAGAAGCAAGACCTTATCGCCTACCTGCAACGGTATGGCCGTACCTGCCAAGCATAGGCTTTGCTGTGCTGCAGTGATGAGCAACGGTTTTTTGCGCGTATAGCGGTGTGGTTTTAACACATTCCACTCGGCCCGCGCCACTAAGGCCTGATCGGTTTCAAAGGTTTGCGGTACACTACCCGCCCGCGGAATATTCTGCAACTGGGTACTTGCTGGAATAACTAGCTTGCCGGCGTTGTCTTCTAAAATAAAGTTAACGAAGGTACTGGCTGCTATGCCCGGGCTCAATTCATAGCCTATGGTTCGCACCAGCTCACGCACTGATTTCATATCGGTAGCGGTAGCTAGATAGCTCTCTTTATTATACTGGCTTTGATAGAAGCCCACGACGTCTAACACCATTGCCCAAACATCCAATAGCGCAATGCTGATGTCATCGTTAGCATTAGCCACTAAATCCCGCACTCCCGCCCGTTGCGCCAGTCCAGTCAACAGCCGCTGCAAAATAATCGGTTGGCTGAATTCAGTCTCTTTATCCCACATTACTTGACGATAATCCTTCATGGTTTATTACTCTCGGTAAAAATAATACGTCCTTGTTCGGGCCGTTCAGGCTGGTTATTGACTTGGATGATCTCCAAGTCTCCTAAATAAATACCGTCATACCGTTTCCTCTGTCTTGTCATCTGACGCCAGCGTTGAAAACAAAATTCAGGGGCGTCTTGATTTAACCAAGCCACACCCGGCACCGTTAAAGCGCCAGCTATCAGGGAACTTAAATAAACCGGCGTGCCGAAGCCAAAGTAGTCGGAATGAAAATAGCCTTTACGGCCATCGGCTAAAATTTTATTGCTAAAATACTGGCTCAGTTCGGCTTGCACCTGGCTAAACAGAAATCCAGGTTTTAGCACAATGGGCAAATTAATATTTAAGGGGATATAAGTCGGTGGCACTATGGCAATCGCCTGCCCCAAGAGCTGAAACTGGCGTAAATAGGCGGTCAGCTGGTCGACGAAAGCAGCATCGGTTGCCAAATTATCTCTGCGTTCAACGGCGATGAAGATCGTCTCCCAACTGCCAGTCCAACGCCTCACTGCAGCGGCGCGCTTAACCTCCGGGTGTTGCTCTGCCATACTCACGTAATCTGCAACCGTCACACAACGCAATGGCTTGCGAAAGGCAGCAGGCGCATACAGTTTCACCTGCTCTATGGGTTCCGGATTAGTGCCGCCACTGGCTGGCAAGGGATTATACACCAGGGTAATGGGACAATCTTCCGACTGTTCCCAAAATACGTGAGCCAGGCCGTTGGCACCGATGTTACCTTGGGTCCCGTTGCCTAGACGATACCTTGCGGTGAACTGCTGCAAAGCCGCCGGCCTTTTACCTAAATTGCCGTCGCCAAATTGCAGCAGCACCTGACGGTTATTTTCAAGCTCTACTCTAAAATGTGAAGAAAACCGATTGCTGTTCAATAGATCCGCCTTTACCTGCCAGATCTGGCCGCTTGGATTCTCCTCCAGTTCTATGCTAGGCAGCGCTTGCCTGGGATCTTGCACTAAGCTCGCATTAGCCGACGGCGAAGTTGCAACAATCGAGGCGTAGCTTAAATCTTTGTGCTTGAGAGCAAGCCTATCAGGCCGTTCGGCGCTAATTTGCAAGGGTTCTTGCCGACTGCGGCCGTGGTCTGCCAACACCATGTTACCGCGGGCTACTGCTAGATTTACGCTGTGCTTGCCTACCAGTTTATTGACCCACAGGGTAAAGGGTAAGGCATCTTTTTCCGACCATTGGATTTGATATAGCACAGCTTGGTTGTCCAGGGGGTCGCTCACCTTGATGACCTGGGTAATCATTACGACGTGTCTATGCAGGGGGTTAGGTGCTTCACCGTGTTCAGCCGCTATGGCTTCTAGTAGTAGCGCAGCACCTGGTTTTAGATACTCACTAGCAGTACTCGCTTGAGCCTGAGTTAGCGCCAGCGTCATTCTACAGCAGCCTTTAGCCAGATAGTATTCATCTGCTCCCCAGGTGTAGATCGGCATGGCATTGCAGGCTTGGTATAAATTTACAGCCTGCATAGTCTCAAAAAACTCCGGGGTACTGCCTGCATAGCTGGGATTCGAGCGGCAAAGGGCTTCGGTCACCGCCAGCGGCAAATTAGGCATCCGGGTCATCAAGGTTTGCCCCTTGGCTAGTTTAAACTCATCTCTCTGTACCTGACAGTGTACCCATACCCTGGCGTTACAACCTTCGTGCATGGCATAGTCTATTAGCTTGGCATGCCGTTTTACCGAAACCCGCCGCCTTGCAGTCGCTAAATAGGCCTCGGTCGCCACCGCATCTTGGTAATAGCTAAGTTGGTCGGCGGCATTAGCCAACAACTCAACCAAGGTACTGCTCATATCAGCGGGATGTTCGCCCTGCCAGTCTGGCAATAGCATGGCCAATCTATCCATCATCAGTTTGCGGAAACTGGAATAATCACGTGCTAGGTAGTCAATTTCGGGCTTAACCGGTTCAGCTTCGGTATTTTCAGCAGCGAACTGTATATCAAACCGCTGTTGTGGATTTACGTTAAATGAGGCCTCAGCAAAAAAGGGATCAAGCGTCATTTGGGTTAGATTAAGCAACTGCAGCTTGTATTCACCTCCAGCCTGTTGACCGAGGCTCAGGCTTAAGGTAAAAAAATTGCCGTCTGGAGTCGTTGGAAACGCTAGTTCAGCGTTCGTTAGTTCCAGCGGGACCTCGCTCATAGCATCCAAGATGCGGACGTTCTGCAAGCCAAGGCTAGCTGCGCTGAGTTTATCCTTGTACCATCCCGTCGGCTTAGGCATCAGATAAATATATAGCTTATAGCAAGCCATTGTCTGTTGCCCAACGGCAGCACAGGGTTCTAACTTAATAAAATCAATGCCGGTCAAAACCGGATGCCGGCAGACTTTATCGTAGCGCTGCTTGCGTATGACGGCGTTGTCGAATACATTTCCTTGTAGGCTGTTCATTTCCTTAACTCATCCTTAGCTAGGGTTGGACAAACGTCTCTATTTGTCTCTTTTGGTTATGACGCAACTGGTATTGCACGGTTATCGATAGCCTTTCCTCGATAAAGGTTATTTGCACCTGCTCTATAATAATTAGTTCACCTAACCACTTTTGTAAAGCCGCCTGTAATAAAAATTGATTCGCAGTGGCTAATTCATCACTCAGAGGCGCAAAAACCATCTGCATGAGGTTACTGCCAAAGTCGGGCCGGTTGATGCGTTCGCCCGGCATGGTGAATAACACTTGCTCCATCAGTTGGCGAATATGGTCTGCTTCGTTCACCGTTGCGGTACGTCCCATCCCACTCAGCCGATACGGAAATGCGATAAATTTTTTCATAATGCCTTTACTCTCATCTGCGCCATGGCCACCACCAGCTTCACGCCGGTTGGGGCACAAAGCCCTTGACTGATATCTATTAACAACGGCGTACCCTGGCTAAATACTCGGGTAGCCCCCTGTATCCACTGTCCAGTTGCACACGGCCCTCCAGCCTCGGGTATATTGGGACACCCAGAGACCGTATAATTAGCGGTTTGCAAAATCACCGGCTGTTTGTCAACCTGGACACGAGGACAGACAGTAACGGCCTGCGCCTGCGCCCCGTGCATGCAGGTAATCTGAGAAGACTTAGTCAATACATAGCTCATTACATCACCTCCAGTGCACCCTGATTGATGTCTACTTTAGCTGGGGTAAGCTGAACTACGGATTTAGCACCGTTAGCCAATTCAATCTCGGTACCCGTCAACTTAAAGGTGGTATTGCTCATTGTTACTAAAAGGCCTTCTTTATCGAGCTTAAGCTCAACGGCTTGCGCTACTGCAGGCGCATCGATTTTAAGCTGGATGGCGCCGTTGTTAGCCGTATCATCCAACTGCAAGGTGATTCCAGCTAACTTCAGCAGTTTGACCTCTGGTTTGTCCGCTTTTGCAGGGTATTCGCCCTCTCCCCAAAAGCACCCGGTCCAGATGGGATGGTTGATATTACCTCCTTCAAACTCCACCCAAATGTTGGCATTCTCAGGCGGTAACAATACCAATCCCACATCAAGCCCTGCATAGGGTACCGACGGCATGGCCCAACAATCGCTATTGTCACCTAACACGGCAGGTACCCTGACCTGCAAGCGCCCTAAGCCTTTAGGATCCCGATTGCCTACTACCTTGCCGCGGTATTTACCAAAAAAATCCCTCATCGTTCTACTCCCTTATAAAATATGGCTGCTTACTGCGCCAGTCCCTTCCCGGCTCAACAAAAACTGTTGCTGATAACTGCCGGTCTGCAAACTATGGATCACCCGCTTAACGTAGTACTTGCCGTTATATTTATTTCCGGCTCCCCTAACCTCGACCAAGCCACGTGCTTGTAGCGGCTTACCATAGCGCGTAACATCCAGCTCACCTTCGGCGGTGACCACGTTATCGGTACTGAGGTCGGTTTTGGCCTGGGCCAGCGCTTGCGCTTGTGCATAGCTTAAGCCGCTGGTACCTTGCAGCTGTAGCAAGCGGTGTGACTGCTCCAACGCGGCCTGCCTAGCTAACTGCTGTCGGTTGCTGGCCTTCGTAGTCAACGAGCTGATTTGATTGGTGCTGACATCCTGTACCCAAGTGGTATAGGTGGCCGGTGCTAAAATTCGGTGCTTAAAATTCAGTTTAAAGGCATTGCTATCGTTGGCTAAATTAATGGTCAGCGGATCTTGCGTTCTACCGGATTTTTGGGGAGGTCCCCAATAGGCGGTATTACTCTCACTTGCCACGTAAAACACATAGCCGTGACGTTGGGCTAATTCCTGTAGGTAGACCCAGTCGGTACCATATTGCATAGGTATGTAGTCGATTGGATCTGGGATATGGCTATTGGCTGGCGGCACAACCTGGGGTATTAGGCCGTATTGGGCGTAATTAGCGATGATCTGGTTGACTATCATGTCATCACTTTGCGCTGGATGGGCCACAATCTTTTCTTCCTGGTCCATCAGCAAGCTGATATCCTCGCCCGTTACCATGAGCTCGCCTGCACCAGGACTATCTCCCGGATTGACCTGCAGATGGGTAATGATGCCGTCCATTAGCTTAGTCGTCATGCCCTGCCAGGTGATTAAAATAAAAACCCGGTTAAAGGGTTGCAGTTGCGGTTCTTGCAATAAACTATAATCGGCTTCGCCTAGCACAACTTTACGCCCCAGGGCAAAGCTCAACTGAAATCCCGAGCGCTCGGTATCGTTGTGGATAACCTCAATGCGCTTCAACGCCAAATTTATAGTGGGTGTAATAGGTATAGGAACCTGAGCTCCCATCAGGATCGTGAATACTAAGCTCATACTTTATTGTCCACTATCAAGCTAGTAATGATTATTGTCTGTCCAGGTTGTTCTAGTTCGGCTGGATTCAAAACATCATGGCTGTCACAGAGCTGCCAAAACCGCAAGGGATCGCCTAAGTGTTTGGCAGCCAGAGAATCCAAACGCTCGCCTGCCTGTACAGTTGCTTCGCCTATCTTGCTTAGACTGGCCAAAGGCGGTAATAAACGGCGGCCTTTGTAGGTAATTTTTTTTCCACTAGGTAACTCGGTTACCTTATCGGGTAGGCCATAATAGCGGCTGCTGGGATTAAACATAACGCACTCCTAGAAAAATTGCTTGAAGTCCTCGGTAAAAGTGGTGCTTAAACCATTGACCGTATTGAGACTTGCCATGGTTTCCTTGGCAACCTGATACCCCATAAACAACTGGTAGCCTAGATTACTCGGCAACAGGTCGTTATAACTAAGCACTTGTAAACTTAAGTTCACACTCGCCCGAATAGGGTTAAGCTGCAGATCATGGCCTTGTTCGCTAATGCTAAAACTGGTGATGCGCACGGGTATGACCCGTTTAGTTCCCCAAACGAACAGAGTTAACGGTGCGCTAGGCGGCATGAGTTCTCGTGATCCCATAGCCAATAAGGCGGTGTTAGCCAGTACCTCGGCGCTCTTGGGATACAACAGCATCTCTAAGGCCGACAGCTGGGGATAGATCCCCAACGTTTCGGTTGTCGCTTCGTTTTCGCCTAACTGGTCCGCCGCATCGATTTCCACCTCTAGGGAAATGGTTTCCGTTGGTGCACCGCCTAGGCTCAGCGCCTCGCCGCGCTCGCCATCGCCGGCAGATTTTGCCGACAGGCTACGCGTCAGTTGATAGGGGTTATATTGAAAAACAACGACGCTGGCAGCAGGATTTTTAGGATCCAAACCTATCACAGCGCCACGTTGTAAACGCGGTATAGCATTATTCATCGCGGCCTCCTTGCCTTAAGATAGGCGGCTAGGCCGCCCACACGCTTAAGTCTTAATAATATACATCAAGGCCACGTTGCGTGGCCGGGTTTCAGCGCCATGCCTTGCGTCCACCGGCTCGCCAATATTAGCCTGAGCAGACTCAATTG
Source organism: Gammaproteobacteria bacterium (assembly GCA_029256685.1). Taxonomy (GTDB): domain Bacteria; phylum Pseudomonadota; class Gammaproteobacteria; order JAQSXL01; family JAQSXL01; genus JAQSXL01. The sequence continues at coordinate 15,905 of JAQSXL010000024.1, forward strand.
CCGCATGGGCCGGTTGAATGTTGGCCTGTGCTACTTCGATATTCGCATGGGCCGGTTGAATATTCGCGTTGGCAGACTGAATGTTAGCATAGGATGTTTGGATGTTCGCATGGGCTGTGGACCTACCGTCGGCGCGGTGATTACCTTTGCCATCCCAATCCGTCAAATCGTCTCCATCTGCCACCGCCGCAATTTTCTGAAAGTGAAAGTGCGGATGGGCGTGGCCGGCATCGGCGTGGCTATGACCACTATCGCTGTGGTTGTGACCGTTATCCACATGGTTATGGCCACTGTCAGCGTGCGTATGACCACTATCGGTATGGTTGTGCCCACCGTCTTGGTGAGTATGTCCAGAATCCAAATGCCGATGAGTTTGCAATTGATCTTCCTGGGAATGACCAAGCTTACGTTCGGGATCGATGCCTCGCTCATGGTCCCAGCCGCGGATAAATTCACCGCGTAGGTCAGGCAGATTAAAGGTATTGGAGCCGTCTCCCTTACCAAAGGTATCGCCTATAATATTAAATAGCTTGGCTTCTAAAATACGGTTGACTGCTCGACCATCACACTCCAACCAACCCGAAGGCGGATTTTTGCCCGCAAAAGGGACTACGATACCCGTTAAGGATAATGTACCTGGTATACTTGTTGTTGCCATAATATTTACCTCCTTGTTAAAAACTTATTTACCATTACCATTGATCATAAAACAACCATCTAACAACCAGCCCGTCAATTCAGCGTGCAAATTCAACAGACTGTTGGTTTGTAACACCTCAAACACCTTGCAGGAACTGTTGGTTACCAAGGGAGATTTCTCGAAAATAGCCGCGTAAGGTTGTACCATCTGGCTACTAGAATCCCCGGACAGGATAGTTTCCATTCCCACTTGATTTAAAGTCACTATTAAGCTATCTGCTGCCGGGCTAGATTGCCAGGCCCAAGCATCGCAGCTTAACAATATGCCCACCTGGCGCGTGTCCATGGCCTCTATCCTATTTTTCAACTGGGTGAGAGGTTCTTCACTGCCACTGGCGGTATCATAGGTGATTTTGTCTAGCACAGCGTGAGTTTCACCTAAAATCACCAAGGTCAAACCACGTTCAGTTATCTGCAGCACCTTACCGCCCAGCTTGATCAAGGCAGGCGCCGGATTTTGGGCACTGGTACCCCGGATGAAGATAGGACTGATGGCGCCAAATGCTGCCGTACTGAAACTTATCGGTGCTTCGGCGTTGCTCAGCCGAATAGTACCGTTTACATCTAGGAAGGCTTGCGGATTTTGATTGTTGATACCAACCCAACCTTGCTCGTTCACATAGATCACGCCTTCTGGCGTGATAGGTGCACTGGCAATCGCTTGCACGTTTAACTCGCTTAAGGGCTTAAATTCCGTACGGCAATCTTGTAAGGAATCCTTGTTGAAACCTTCTCCTTGCCACTCCACCTGCGCTAATGGCGCATAGTG
>JAQSXL010000186.1 GCA_029256685.1 Gammaproteobacteria bacterium
CCTTATGCCTGTGATCGAATGTATTAACTTAAAAAATGAAGAATCGCAGCCAAATTGAGTCACGCTTACTTCTCAATAAAGATAAGTACCCGTGCATAAGTTATCTGCTATTTTAAGCGCGGGTACTTAACTGGATATAAAAATTAACAAACTTGACTTAAAGACAATCTTAAATATAATGAGAATCATTCTCATTTAAACTTAAAGAGTAAGGTTTATGACCTATCGTGCTGCACATAAAAAAACCGTGAAAAATATGTTACTAGCAGGATTTAGCGGACCTGTTGCCCTTTCTTCAGGGCTATGTGAAGCTGCCGATATTGCGCTGATATTGAAAAGAGCCTTAGAATTAATTCACCAACAAAATAAAAATTCATTTTTTAATAGTTCTACCCCTAAGGCTGATATAGAAACCATAGGCTTATATGTGTTCATAGCAACCGTAGCAGGATTTGCTTCTTTGACTGAGGCGTCAGTTATCCTATATCACATGTTAAAAAAAGCGGGCATACTACGTAAAACTCATATCCAAACTCAGCAGCATGAACATGATCACCATAACCATTCATCGGTAGGACAAATAATTTCTTATGCTTTAAATACCGTTGGCTTAGCCTTACGAGGTGGTTTTAGTGTAATTTCAGTAAAAGAATTCATGGAAGAATTTATTCTTCCCAAACACCCTGAATTAAAAAGACCTTGGAAAAATCTAGCCCTTTGGCTGCCTGGGATTGGGCTTAGCCTAATTGGTAGAATTCCTGGTAGTTTTTATGTTGAAGCTGAACATACCCACCATGCGTTTACTCAGGAACTAAAAAAACGGTCTTGCAATTTTAAAACCATAGCAACGGGTTTCCTGTATGCCACTATATGCCTTTCACATGCATTAGGTTATTTTTTCGAATCTAAGGAGATTGCCGATGAAAATTTCACTAATCGGGCTTTTTTATGGACTGCCTATGGGGTAGGTATTTTGCTAAGCCCTGTGGTAGCTATACAAGATGCTATAGTTGAAGGTCATCATATCGAAAATATTAAAGAATACTGGGAGATATTACGCTGCCAACCCTCGCATCTTGTGGCAGTTTGTATGGCAACCATCGGCACCTTCGCCCATGCGGCGCCAACGTTCATTGGCTGTCTATTAGCATTGACCATGGCAGGCATGGATCCCTATCTTGCTCTCGGGTTTGCAATTTTTCAAACCTTACTCGATATTGCAACCAGTTTACCCTTACATTTCGAACCCTACCTAAAATTGATTCAACACTTTCAGGATATGTTCGGGAATTGTTGTGATAGCATCAGGTCAACACCCAATGAAGAATTTCGGTTGACCATAGAGGATGTAACGGATGAACCTGATAGTTCTTCGTCACTACTACTAAATCGCTATTAATAGGGTAACAATAAAAGATGATAAAATCGATGACTAAAGCTAGCTATGGCTGTTTTTCCCTAACCTTGAATCCAGAACCTGCAAATTTAAAAAAAGCTTTTAAAACGATCCAAGCGGAATTTCCTAAACAGTCTACTTCCATTTTGATGGCCTGTTTAAATGAGCAGGGCACCGAATATAGAGCCTGGGCGCATAAGGAAAAATGTAAAATACAGATTGATAAGCAAGATATACCCAAGCCTAAGCGTGGACGGGAAATTTTAGTCTACGTCGCTAATGATTATTCCTTAGAGGCTTGTGAACGAAACTTGCTGAGGCTATGGGCGGTTTTAGAATCCAAACGAGTTGAAATTGAGTATGAATCCTTATATGTCGACAACTTTTTGGCAACGGGTGAGAAGGTGCCTAAATGTCTTGCTTATGCAGACTTAGCCACTTCCGCTCGTTTTTCAAAGTTAAAAATATACCCGTTTCAATTAGAGAATTATGGGATATCCACCGCTAACTTTCGAAAATATCGCTTCAAGTATTATAGCAATTACCTGGCCGACACTAAAAAGCTGGAAAATGAAATATGGGTTGATTTTAAACGACTAAAAAAACAGCTTGATTTGCCAGTTTTGCGAGGGCAAAGCGAATATTTGACGATAGCTGAAGATCTTGACGCCATTGAAACCTATCTTAAAAATGGTGATATCTCTGCCGATTTATGGATTAATTCGCTGGCGGCGATTAAAGAGCTACTGGCTCATCTAAAGCCTGTTGAACCTATCGAGTCTTTTTTATTAGATAAACCTCTTGTCGCTGCACAACAACTCCAAAGCAAACTAGAAAAACTTTCTGAGATGCGAAGACAATTATCTGAACCCCAAAATAATCAAGCCTACACAGTTAACCATTCAGGTTTGTTAGGCATAACCAGTCCAACCCTATACGATATTCCAATCAATCAAACTAATTTACCTTTAAATCTTAAAAACAAGGCACAATTTATCCAGCTAGGTAACAGCGATGAACCTTACTATGCTATCCTAGGAACAGCAATGGCGGGAAATCAAACCCCATCTGCTTTAAATCAACTGACGAGTGCTTTTGCCAGCGGGCTTAAACTCAATAAAAATGAGGCTATCATTAGTCTGGCTTATCAGCCTGTACTAAGCGAGTATTCTGACTCAAAATTAGCTCAACGGGCGGTTAATTACACAAATCAAGCTTTGACCAACTACGATAAACTCGTTAAGCCACACCAAATGATGAATAGGCTTATAGGTCAAGTTGACAATCACCTTAAGCACGTAAAAACTCGTAAGAAAATCAAGCAAAAACCTACTGATACCGACAACGTTAATTTCCTGGCAGGCCGCGCCTTTCAAACCGATGAAAACTATAAATTTGTGGGATTTTCGGTAGGCAATCTCATCTTGTTAGCCATCGATCCCCTCTCCTTAAATTGTACAACCCTTATTCCTGCCTATTTAGTTGCGGATAACCATCGCTTACATAGACAAACCATTGAAGATACAATTAATGAATCTAGTATTTTAGTGGCTTTAACACCAGGCGTTTATCGTTATTTACCTCAGCTCTTGGAGAGTGATACAGCAAAAATAACTATAGATAACAAAGCGCTTAAAACTTATTTATCTCAGAAAGTTAGTCCTAATGATTCTGCCCAGGCTTATGTTAATGCAATTGCCAAGTTAGCGATCGATAAAGCCAATGACAGCCAAGTCAACCAGGGGGAATTTGTTATTAACAGTATCCGCATTCCCGAATCACCAAAACTTGCCTTATTGAAAAAATTTTTGGCTGCAACAGAGTCTAAGGAACGAGAAAATTTACTCGCTAAAATCGTTAAAACAATACCAGCGTCACAAAGACACCGGCTATTTGAAAAGTTAGAGCACATGCGTGATAGAACAGATAACGTTTGCTATAAAAAAGAAGACTTAGAAAAAGCCTTAATAGACCTTGAACTGGCTTATTATCAAAAACAACAGTCTGCACGCCGCTGGCGCACTATAGGAATTATCGCGGGTGCCATCTTGCTAACACCTTTGTCATTGCTGATCACCCTACCTTTAGCATGGTATGCAAATTCTCGGGAGCCGATTAAACAGCCTCCTCTAATACAACCCAGCCAGGATAATAATGGCTCAACGAAAATTGATCCACTGAAATCTCAACAGGCCAACTCATCAGAAATTAATTTAAATGAAGCCCTTGGCCTGACTATTTCAACGCCAAAAAAACCGGCCATGGTTGATACTAATATATCTTCTTACTCTGCAACCTTTTTTTCTGGAGCATCATCTAGTAGCAAAATGACGACCCAT
>JAQSXL010000025.1 GCA_029256685.1 Gammaproteobacteria bacterium
GAAAATTCGCTTTATCGTATTGCTTGGATGTATTTAATAAGCCGTCGATTTTTGTACTTTCCCATCACCTTGCGCGGTAAATTTATTGCCTTGTTGGGTACAGGCCTTATTGGTTTTCTTATGGTTACTATTATTGCTTCAATCAGTTCATCGGTTACTATAGCGCTTACCTATGAGCATGATCAGTTTTCTGATCCGGGTAAATTAGCCGACAGACCCATAGCAGCGGTAGAAGGAACCACTCATTTAGAAATGAGCAAACAGCTGGGCGCTATACCTATACCTGCGACGGATTTGGCCCAGGCATTTTCCCTGCTCAAAAGACGTGAAGTGGAAGGTGTAATCGGTGATCATGAAACCCTCAGATACTATATTAAGAAAAATAAAATAACCAGCGCGCAATTAGCGGACTTAACCCTAAGCTATGATGAATTAACGTTCATGCTTCCCTTAGACAGTCCATGGCGAAAAATGATTGACCAGCAGATATTGTATTTACAAGATAGTGGCTATACCAAAATGATCTGTGAAAGATATATTGGGCTAAATGCAAAATATTGTACTTTGTAATGTGAGTAAACTTTGGGGTTCTGCTTAAAGCAGTAAAATGATATAATTAGATTTTGAAATAAGCTTGCATTATCTTGCTAAACCGGCTCTTTTAGAGGAGCGTTATATGCAAAATAACTTGATTAAAATGGCTAATGGAGTTGATAAACATCCTAAGCCGCATGAACAACCTCCTATAGAAAATCCCGGGCGGATTCCAACCGATCCCACAAAGAATCCACCCGTGGAAGAGCCGCCTGATAATGAGTCAGGCATTCAAGATCCGCCGCCACCCAAGCTTAATAATCCTAAAGTTGTTGAATCATGATTTTTATTAACTGAGAGGAGACTCACCATGATGAATCAAGAGCAATTACAAGGAAATTGGCAGCAGCTCAAAGGTCAATTTAAAAAGAAATGGGGTAAACTGACGGATGATGATTTATTAGAAAGTGAGGGTAAGCGGGAGAAATTAATTGGCAAAATGACGGAACGCTATGGCCTCAAAAAAGAAAAAGCCGCTAAAAAATTGGATAAGTATTTAAATCGTTTTGATGGTACCGGCAATGAAATGAAAACCTTAGCCAATAAAGTATCTGATCTGGCCGAGAATATGAATGTCAAAGCGCATGATGTGATAGATAACTGCCAACACTACGCTAAGGATCATCCGCTTACAGTATTAGGTTCAGCCGCGCTTGCGGGTGCCGTACTCGGGCTATTAGGTACTCGCAAATAATAAAAAGAACCTTTTTGCAGCGTTGCAAAATCTGATAAGAATATGGAGTAGACTAAAGATAAACTTAAAAAAACTGGCTTTGATAAAAGCAATGGGTCAGAAGTAGCATAGTTGGTAGAAACGGTTGGTTAAGACTGCGATGAAAATTTAGGGCAGTCTTTACTTCATAAATTATGCCCTGAAAAGGAGATAGCATCATGTTAAAAAGCGTTTTAATTAAGCATTTGTTGCTAAGCTTGATTATGCTGGGGATAGCACAAGTTTCACTGGCTGCAGGCAATAACTCCTCATTGAATATGGTAGATTTATTAAGCCAATTACAACAAAAAGGTTATACCGGTATATATAAGGTGAGACAAAAAGACAATGTGTATATCATTAAAGCGGTTACCGAACAAGGGCAACAAATTACCTTACAAGTGCAGAGACAAAACCCTAATATACCGCCTTTATCGCGTGAACAAGGTAAGTATCTTACCTTATTAGATGCCGCAAAAAAAGTAACTACCTCAGGTTATCACAATATTATTAAGATAAAACGCAGTGAGCATGAAAACCGTTATAAAATTAGGGCTTATGATAACAATAATAAGCCCGTAAAATTATATATTGATATAAATACAGGCAAATTAACCAAATCTAACGATTAATCGGCCATCGCTAATGTTGAAATATTCTAAAGATAGGATTTTCTAAATTCCAAGAGGTGTTATATGGCAATCTGTATGACATGTGGTAACAGTTATGGCAAAACCTTTGACGTAACGATAAATAACAAAATCTATACCTTTGATTGTTTTGAATGTGCAATTCACAAGCTGGCGCCAAGCTGCACGCAATGTAGTTGTAAAATTATAGGCCATGGGGTTGAAACTCAAGGGCATTATTATTGTGGTGCCCATTGTGCTCATCAAGCGGGTGTTAAAGAGGCTAAAGACCACATCTAGAGGAGGATTTATGCAAACCTCGATTGATATTTTAAATAAAACCTTACAAAAAACTAATGATTGGTTAACCGAACTGGCTGAGAATGCCCCTTTTGCTAGCAAGGAGCAGGCTTATAGCGCATTACGAGCTGTACTTCATGCAGTACGGGATAGAATGCTAATTGCTCAGGCAGTGCATTTCGCAGCGGAATTTCCTTTATTACTTAAAGGCATTTATTTTGATAATTGGGATTCCTCTGCTAATCCTAGCAAAGAACGGACCCAGGATGCCTTTCTTGAGCATATAGCTTTAGAATTACGTCATGCGGTATTAGATATCGAGCCCGAGCATGCACTGTGGGCTGTTTTTCAGCTATTGGAACAAAAAATATCGGCGGGCGCTATTGAAAAGGCGAAACATGCCTTGTCTAAAGAAATCCGTATGCTAATTGATAATGCCTAATGACTGATTTAATTCGCTAGGCGAAATTTTGGGTAAGTTTTATTTACTGCTGGCTATCCAAAAGCGGTTTTGGCAGACCATGGATTTGAGATAGTTACAACTAATTTACTTAATAAGCCTTATAAAATGTAGGCCCTGATGGTAAAAATTCTAGGGTTGCTGGAAGAAAAATAGTTTAGGTAATAAAATTTGCCAGATCTAAATTACCACCCGTTAGAATAATCCCAATCCGCTTATCGGTAAAAAAAGGCTTATTTTCTAAAATAACGGCCAGAGGTACGGCGGAGGAGGGTTCAATTACCACTTTTAAGCGTTGCCAGATGAGTAACATGGCTTGTTTGATGGCGGCTTCGCTGCAAAGCATAATGGCGTCAACGTGCTGACGGATAACAGCAAAAGTAATATCGCCAAGGCCAGTTCGTAAACCATCGGCAATGGTATCGGAATGTTTGGGTAGCTGTAATTGGCCGCTGTAGAAAGACCGGTAGGCATCATCCGCTTGAGCAGGTTCTGCCGCAATGACTTTAAGATTTGGATTTTGTCCTTTTACGGTGATAGCCGCGCCACTGAGCAAACCACCACCGCCAACCGGTGCCATCACAATGTCTAAATGACGGGTTTGTTGTAATAATTCTAAAGCCGCAGTGCCTTGGCCGGCAATAATGCGTTCATCATTATACGGAGGAATGAAGATTGCTCCCGTTTGCTGCGTAATCTGCGCCAAGCTTTGTTCACGCGCCGCTAAGGTGGGTTCACAAAAAGTAATTTGCCCACCATAATAAGCAACGGCTTGTTTTTTAGTCTCTGGGGCGTTTTTGGGCATCACAATATAAGCCGGAATACCTAAAAGTTTAGCGGCATAGGCGACGCCTGCGGCATGATTACCCGACGAATGGGTAGCAACCCCTTGTTTTTTTTCGGCTTCTGTTAAAGAAAGCAAGGCATTCATGGCTCCCCGAAACTTAAAGGCACCTACTTTTTGTAAATTTTCACATTTAAAAAATAAATCACAGCCACATAATTCATTCAGGGTGTGTGATTGCATTACGGGCGTATAATGGATATGAGTCTTAATGCGCTCCGCTGCCGCAAGAATATGTGATAAATCAAGAGTGGGCATGTTTTTGTTAGTCCAATTTTCTATATAAGGCATGCTACTAGAAATTATTAGCTAGGAAAATAGTTAATTTACGCTATAGAGAACTATAAATTTTGAGGGAAAGGCTTATGCAATCTATTATTAAACAAGAGTTGTTAAGCGAGCAGGATATCCAAAAAATGAAGCAAGGCTATGACACTGCATTAATGCAGTAAGTCGAGGAAGGAGTAGGGCTAGGTTCATGGTGGTTGATCGATAGATTGTATTGGTAACTGCCATCAGCTAAATTATAATCATAAAATAACGGGTTAAATTGAATGCCATGCCAATAATACTTTCTCCCACACGTATTTTAACTATTATCTTACTGGAAGGTTTTGTTACCATTTCCTTAGAAATCTTGACCATTCGCCAACTAATTCCGGTGGTAGGCAATAGTGTTATCGTGACCAGCTTAATCATCGGTATTTTCTTATTATGTTTGGCTTATGGTTATCGAGCCGGCGGATTGCAAAATAGTGATTTAATTGAGCGCTTGCAGCGAAATTTTCTTTGGTGCGCGCTGGGGATTGGGATTGGATTATCCTATTTATTTATTACCTACTTTTTTTCCTTTAGTCACGACAAATTAGGGATCCCTTTATTAGTTAGCTTACTGAGTTATTTACTATTGGTCACGGCCCCTATTATCTATTTACTAGGGCAAACTGTGCCTATTACCATGAGTTTGTTACATCAACAAGAATCGGCAGGTAAGTTAGCAGGTAAGGTATTGCATTTGAGTACCTTGGGCTCTTTTTTGGGGGCGGTGCTTACCACCTTAGTAGTCATGAACTTCTTGGGAGTTGCCTGGACCGTACTCGCTAACTGTGGAGTTTTAGCCTTGCTGTTTTTGTTGCTTTATGATTATAAACAGTCTGCGTTTGGTATGGGCTTGCTTATAATAAGCCTTGGGCTAAGTTATATAATTAATCGAGGTATGGAACAACAGCTTTTTATTGCGACTACGCCTTATGCTAATTACTTAGTCATAGCTGATACTCAATTGGAAAGCGAGCAAAAAGGGAAACTCTTATCCGTTAATGGTTCGGCCAGTTCATTTATTGGAGCACAAAAGCAAGGGTTTCCTTATATTGAACGCATTAAAGCTATTTTGTTTCATGAGCTGGAACTTAAAGATAAAAATATTTTAGTATTAGGGGCGGGTGGTTTTTCCTTATCCGCTGCCGGTACCTTTGATAATCATTTCACTTATGTCGATATTGATCCGGCTATTTATCCTTTAGTGAAACGGTATTTTGTAAATCCCATTCAAGGAAATTTTATAGCCGCCGATGCTAGGCAGTTTGTTAAACTGCATCCTCATCGCTACGACGTGATTGTTTCCGATGCTTATAGCAATACTCAAAGTATTCCCGCTCACTTATTGACTCACGAGCATTTGATTAATATCAAACAAGCCTTGAAACCCCAAGGTATCGCTATCTTTAATCTTATTGCGAATCCTTTATTAAATACGCCTTATGCAAAAAGGCTTGATAATACGCTTAGAAATGTATTTTCTAGCTGTACCGTAAATCCATTGCAGTTTACTTGGCAAAGGCCTGTTAATATTATTTATGTATGTCAGGTAAATACCGAAGAAACAGATAAAACAATTTATACCGATGATCGCAATCGGGCTAGCACCGATTATTTCGTGGCTAAATAAAAGCGTAAAAAAGCATTGAGATATTTTTAACCCAATGCTTTTTTACGCAAGTTGGTAACTAGTCCCTGTTTACTTGGCCGCATCCTTGCAACTTTGGCAATCCTTGCCTTTTAGTTCATCCTTGAACTTTATCTGCTTACACTCATCCTTGAGTGTTTTTAGTGGCCATCCGTGCCAAGCTGATAATTTAAGCTTAGCCGCTATTTACAAAAGGGGTTAGCAGAGATGGCTGAAAAGCTTGTAAGATATTAGCTACAAGCTAACTCGTTAGTTTACAGCTTATGGTATAGCTGGCGTCGGGCTTAATAGTGCCTATAAAATGTAGGGTTTCATTATTATGTACCAGGACTCTACAGGTCTCTGGTAAAGGTATTCTAGCGCCATTAGCATTGATAATATAACCCTGAAAAAGTTGAAAGTAAGAAGTGGGTCCATACTGTATTTGCGAATTAGGTGGCAGATTTTCAATGGAGCCGCCTCGATAATCGGCACTAACATAGCCGGTGCCAGGTGATGTTTGGGCTACCTTGATTTCATTCACATAATAGCTGTTGGCATAAATAGAGGTAGTGAATAAGCTAGCTAAGGATACAATTATGAGAAGGCGCATAAATAACCCCTGTAATAAAAGAATGGGTATTATTTTAGCATGTAGGAGCGCTCTTAACCAAGCGCTTAAGTGAGTCGGCAAGCATCTGCTTATCAGATGCTTGCCAGGCTTGTTTAATCAAACTGATATTGAAGATTTAAGGTAACGCTATGCTGTGCTAAGTCATGGTTATCCTTAGCAAATTCATAACCTAAACTTAATCCTAGCTGGCGGGTTAAAGTTGTACTTATGCTAGCACCGGTACTTATATAGTTACCCGCGCTACCACCTTCTACCGGTAAACTTCCATGGCTGCCGGGTAATGAGGCAACGTGGAAATGAATATCTCTATTACCATCCAGCCATTGACGGTTACCCGCAATAAATACCCGAGTCAGCGAGTCGATTGAGCCTATCTGACTTTTTAAGGTGGCTTCCCAACCTAAGGTAGAGCTTAGATAATCACGCTTTTGTGCATTATAAGCGATATTAGAGGCACCCGCACCTTGCTCTGTATAAGGATTTATCTTAATGTTTAAATAATCTACGTTTAAATAAGGTCCGGTGGTAAAGTCATTCCGGCTTATCAGTTGATAACCGGTATCCATATGCGCATTGTAGACGCTGCCTGTGGCGCGAGCTCCGGCATCTTCAAGATGGGGGCCTAAGTAAAATCTACGATGAATATCCACAAAGTTAAGTGTGCCATAGCTAAAAATTGTGTTGAGATAGGCTTTAGAAAATTGATAATTAGCAAATAAACTTAATAACTTAGTATGCCATTTAATTGAGCTATTATTTAATGGGGCATAGCTCATTCCACTATCGGTGTAACCAAAAGCAGCGCCTAGGGTTAAGGCCTCATTAGCCCCGTATAAAATACCTGCGGTAAGATTGGTATTATTATTGACAAAATCGGTTTGAGAGCCGGTAGTTAAAGCCTTGCCCTTATTGTTACTATAATTTCCACCGGTGAAAAATACCGATTTACCTACGGGTAAGCGATTAGCACGGGGCGGTAAATTTTGCGCAATAACCTGATTTTGCCCCATAAACGCAGCATTAGGTAATTCACTGAGTATATTTGTAAACTGTGGAGCCGTTAAGACAGAAATTGCATAATCGCCTATGATTTTATGGCCTGCCACGGTGGGGTGCACAGAGTCAAAAAACAAATAACCTGGACAATCATCAGTACGGGCACAAGCATCTTTAACATTTGTAAAGCCATAAATCTCCGCATTAGATATTTGTCCTAATAAGGTAAAAATATCTAATTGGATAACGTCAAAGGGTAACTTGTTGATTTTATTGAGTAAAGCGGAGTTAAAATACTTGGCCACAGCCGTCGCTTGCTCAGGATTTCCAGCCTCACCGGGCACCAAGCCTAAGTCGGGTATATTCAACAATAAAATATAGCGCGCGCCGTGATTATGTAATTCCGTTAAGGTGGTCACGAGATTATCCGTACCATGCTCGGTAATTTTAATTAAGGCTTCGGGTTGTTGCGGAGCGGGTATATTTTCTAGCGCAAACAGATCGTTAGCACCAGCCCAAATTGAATAAAGCGCCTTACTATTTAGCGATGGATGGGCTACTAATAAACTTTGCAATTGGGTGTTTACAACATGGTCGGTGTCCTTGCCAAAATAGGCATAGTCTGTACCGCCGTCATCTGAGTTATTAATTTCTTGACCATAATGCTCCGCCAAATCATTGGCCCAGAGTTTACCATGTCCATTGGTCCAAGGCGCTAAACTGCCTTTTGCAGCGTTACCCACGTCGCTTAAGCTATCCCCCAAAAAATAAAATTCACTAAAATTAAACGCGGAGCTGGCCATATTAACGCTTAGTAATCCTGCGAGTGCCAGAGTTTGATATATTTTTGTTTTCATACCTATAAATACTCTAAAATTTATTCTTTAATTAAGAGAAATAGACATCTTTCCAAACTTGGTCTTTTATTCATCTGCGTCGTTGCGGCATTCGTTGCGCGGCTTATAAGCACTGTACTTGCTGTTGAATAAAATACTCGGTTTGGAAAGATGCCTAATGAATTAATTTTTCTTTAAGCTACTGTTAAGTAACAGGGTCCAAATCTTAACCCATAAATTAAATAAGACCAACTTGAAATTGAGCCAGGCTTCTGTTGAATAAAATAGTCGGTTTTGAAAAAAAATCATTAAAGAGATGGGACTTATCCCATCTCTCTAACTCAAGTAGAATATTACTTCATATGCCGTAATACATATTGCAAGATACCGCCATTTTCAAAGTATTCAACTTCATTAAGCGTATCGATGCGGCAGATAAGCTTAACCTCTTGTTGGCTGCCATCGTTACGCTTAATGATGGCGGTAACCTCCATTCTAGGTTTAAGACCTTTAGTAATATCTTGAATATCAATGATTTCACTGCCATTTAATTTTAACGTCTTGCGATCGGTGCCGGTTTTAAATTCCAAAGGCAACACCCCCATCCCAATCAGATTAGAGCGATGGATACGCTCAAAACTTTCAGCGATTACGGCTTTAACCCCTAATAATAAGGTACCCTTAGCCGCCCAATCCCGGGATGAGCCCGTACCATATTCTTTGCCCGCAAAAATCACTAAGGGAATATTTTCTTGCTGGTATTGCATGGCGGCATCATAAATAGCCAGGGTTTTTTCGCTAGGATAATGTTTGGTAATACCACCCTCGATTCCGGGTACCATTTCATTGCGAATACGAATATTGGCAAAGGTACCGCGCATCATCACTTCATGATTACCACGACGTGCGCCATAAGAATTAAACTCTTCTTTAGACACCCCATGTTCCAGTAAATAACGGCCTGCTGGACTGTCCGCTTTAATCGAGCCCGCGGGTGAGATATGGTCGGTAGTAATGCTATCACCCAATAAGGCTAAAACTCGGGCTCCCTGAACATCTTTAACGGGTGCGGGTTTTGCCGCTAAGTTTTGAAAGAAGGGGGGATGTTGTACATAGGTGGATTTTGAATTCCACTGATAAGTTTGGCTGGCGGGAACCTGTAAGGCTTGCCAATGCTCATCGCCACTGAATACATCGGCATAGCGTTTGCGGAACATCTCGCCATCTACTTGAGCAACCGCAGTTGCCACTTCACTATTACTGGGCCAAATGTCTTTTAAATAAACCGGCTGGCCGTTCTTATCTTCCCCTATGGGATCGGCGGTCAGATTTAACCGGGTAGTGCCCGCGAGTGCGTAGGCAACGACTAAAGGAGGGGAGGCTAACCAATTGGCCTTGACTTGAGGATGAACGCGTCCCTCAAAGTTGCGGTTACCGGAAAGCACGGCAGCCACGATTAAATCCCCTTCGGTTATGGCTTCTGCAATAGGATCGGGTAGTGGACCTGAATTACCAATACAGGTCGTACAACCATAGCCGACTAGGTTAAAACCTAGTTCGTCTAAGTATTTTTGTAATCCCGCCTTGGCTAAGTAATCGGTCACAACTTTAGAACCGGGGGCTAAAGATGATTTCACCCAGGGCTTGCGTTTTAAACCCTTTTCAATGGCTTTTTTGGCTACTAAACCTGCCGCCATTAACACGCTAGGGTTTGAGGTATTGGTACAGCTAGTAATCGCGGTGATTACAACATCGCCATCGTGTATGGAGTAATCGCTACCTTTTACTGGCGCAGATTTTAACTGGGCAAGGTTACGGTTATTTTCTTGCAACTGTTGATTGGCTGCGTGTACGACGTCAACCAGGGCTACGCGATCTTGGGGGCGTTTAGGACCGGCAAGACTGGGTTCAACGGTGGCTAAATCCAGGTGTAAACTATCGGTAAAAATAGGATCGGCAGTATGTGCGTCGCGCCATAAACCTTGTGCTTTGGCATAGGCTTCAACTAAGGCAATTTGCTGTTCATCGCGGCCGGATAAACGTAAGTAGTTAATGGTTTCTTTATCGACAGGGAAGAAACCACAAGTTGCACCATATTCGGGCGCCATATTGGCAATGGTCGCTCTATCTGCTAAAGGCAGATCGTTGAGGCCAGGACCATAAAATTCAACAAACTTGCCGACCACACCTTTTTGACGCAGCATTTGAGTCACGGTGAGCACCAGATCGGTTGCGGTAATACCTTCGCGTAGTTTCCCTGCGAGTTTAAAACCTATGACCTCTGGAATTAACATAGAAATGGGTTGGCCTAGCATGGCGGCTTCGGCTTCAATACCGCCTACACCCCAGCCGAGTACGCCTAAGCCATTGATCATGGTGGTATGACTATCGGTGCCTACTAATGTATCGGGGTAGGCTAGCGTTTTGCCATTTTCTTCAGAGTGCCATACGGTTTTAGCCAGGTATTCTAAGTTAACTTGATGGCAAATGCCGGTGCCGGGAGGCACTACGCGGAAATTTTTAAATGCCTTTTGTCCCCAACGTAAAAATTCGTAACGCTCGCGGTTACGTTCCATTTCTAATTCAACATTATCTTGATAAGCGGCGGAACTACCAAATTTATCGACTTGCACCGAATGGTCAACGACAAGATCGACGGGCGAAATAGGATTGATTTTATTGGCATCGCCCCCCATGTGTTGCATAGCGTCCCGCATAGCCGCTAAATCAACTACGGCGGGTACGCCGGTAAAGTCTTGCATTAATACCCGGGCCGGGCGATAAGCAATTTCTCTATCGGAGGTCTTATTGATGAGCCAGCCAACTATTGCTTTGATATCCTCGGCATTAACGGTAATATCATCTTCATGACGCAATAAGTTTTCTAGCAGAATTTTTAAAGAAAAAGGTAACTGGCCGGCTTTGCCAAGACCTGCTTGTTCGGCAGCTGGGATACTATAGTAATCATAAGATTTGCCATTGATCTCAAGGCTTAGTCGGGATTTAAAAGAGTCTTTGTGGATGCTCACGGTAATCTCCTTAGTTTAGGTTATTTAACTGAATTAAATTACTATTGGCTGCTACTACTATATGAGTAGTAACTTAATTAAGTTAAATAAATGCGGCGCAAAGTATAGCACAAATACTAGGAACACTATGATAAAAATTAGCCTGATTGCTGCCATGGATAAAAACCATGTTATCGGTAACCAAAATAAATTGCCTTGGCATTTACCGGCGGACTTAAAACATTTTAAAGAATTAACGTTAAATAAGCCAATCATTATGGGGCGCAAGACCTTCGAATCCATTGGACGGCCCTTACCCGAACGTAAAAATATTATTATCACCCGCGATTCACTTTTTAGAGCCGAGGGTTGTCACATTTATCATTCTATACCCGAAGCATTGGCCAAAGTAGCGGCTGAATCTGAAGTTATGATCATAGGCGGAGCGGCTATTTTCGAGCAATGTTTACCTTTAGCACAAACCTTATATTTAACAATTATTGAGCATGACTTTGTGGGAGATACTTATTTTCCTGTTTTGAATCCTGCGGAATGGCGAGAAATTGCACACCAAAATGGCGAGCCAGATGAAAAAAATCCCTATAATTATAGTTTTATTACTTTGAAGCGAGTGGGTTAGCGGGCTAATTTATTTAATAAAAAAACTATATTGATCTACAGTTCTGCGTTAGCCATAAGCTAAAAAGGCTTGCATTAATAATTACCACCGTCAATTAGGATAAGCTAAAAACTAGCCAAATCAATCTTCCCATGCTAGTTTTAGTTCTTGGCATTTTTTTAGGAAAGGATCAATCAATCTATGTCTCAAGCAGTTCATCATAAAAAATTATTACCCAAAGGTGCTTATGCCTTGGCAAGTATGCAGCTTTTTTCTACTATCGGTTTTGCCGTGTTATGGTCTACTTTGGTGCTTTATTTAACCCAAAGTTTAAAACTTAATGATGCTACTGCAACCGGCATAGTCGCTACATTTTCTGCCTTTAATTATGGACTGCATTTATTAGGTGGTTATTTTGGCGGCAGGTTATTGAGCTATAGAAAATTATTTGTTTTTGGGGTATTGCTACAAGTAGTGGGTTGTTTGACCATCGCCTATCAAACCCAATTGCATTTATATTGGGGCTTGGCCCTTTTCTTAGCGGGTAGTGGTTTGAATGTAACCTGCATTAATATGATGTTAACTCAATTATTTGCCCCAGAAGACAAACGTAGAGAAGGCGCTTTTCTGCTTAATTATAGCAGTATGAATTTAGGGTTCATCTTGGGGTTTGTGGTTGCAGGCCATTACCAGTTAACCCAAGATTTTCATAGTTTGTTTAATTTTGCGGGTTACGGTAGTGCCATTGCCATCGTCTTGGCATTACTCAATTGGCAAAAATTGAAGGACCGTACCACTCCATTTGCTAATTTATCCTATAAAAAACAATTTAAGCGCAGTATCTGGGCGATAGCCATCATCATAGCCTTAATCATTTGTTTAGAGTGGTTAGTTGAACATGCTAATTTCAGCAATAACTTAGTAGCACTTATTGGCTTTATCATGCTGATCGTAATGATTGTGCTGGCTTTGCGTCAACCCACCGCAGTCGAGCGCAATAAAATTTTGGCTTACATCATTTTGGCGGTGGCTGGTTTATCATTTTTTGTGATTTATCAAATGTTACCCATGTCCTTGACCCTATTTGCAGCCCGAAATGTCGATTTACATTTCTTAGGCCATACCATAGCGCCACAATGGATTCAAAATATTAATGCCGGCGTTATCATTATAGGTGGTCCTTTATTGGCCGTCTTATTTAAAAAATTGCGCGAGAAGGGGATGATGATCTCCATTCCCTTGCAGTTTAGCGTTGCCTTGATTTTGACCGGCGTAGGGGTTGCTTTATTACCCCTTGGAATTGGAATGGCTCAGCAGGGTATAGTGAGTTTTCATTGGATTATCGTAACCTATGTCTTGCAAAGTTTAGGTGAGTTACTGCTGAATCCCATTGGTTATGCCATGATAGGCCAACTAGCGCCCGCCCGTTTACAAGGTATTATGATGGGAACCTGGATGATGGTTAATGGGGTGGCGGCTACTATAGTCCACTTCTTATCGAATTATACGCTAGGCGATATTACTAGCATTGAGCCTATCGTTACCAATCCTGTTTATAGCTATGTTTTCAATCTCCTGGGTTGGACCGCCGTCGGTTTTGGGATCTTGTTATTTATCGTTAGTCCCTGGTTGAAGCATTTGATAGGAGAAGCTAAGGCTGCTTAATTGAGGGTATTCTGGATGCCTTCTAGGCATCCAGTTCTTAAGGTTTAAGTCTTGGTTTTAATCACTTTTAAAGCTTGTTGTAATTCATTGGGTTCAAGCCTAATCCAGGTTTGGCTACGGCCTAGAAGTGGAATACCCACATAACCTCTTACATTTAGGGTTTTGTTATCTTCACTTAAGGTAATTTTGCAGCGGTAAATACTACCTGCTTTAGGATCTAAAATTTCCCCACTCGTCCACATTAACTCTGTACTGGGTTGCATATTATTGATAATTGTCATGCCGATAATGGGTTGATCGCGCCTGTCATCGGTACATTTTGTGCAATATTTTTGTAACTCACGCCCGGTAACCGGATATAGGCCAATGATTTTACCACTTAAGTTGCCATCTTTCTCTTGCCAGATTTGTAACACGCTTTGAGGTTGATTGGTTTTTTCATTGATTTGCTGCCAATAACCCGTTGGTGATAAAGTCGCTGCTAAACTTAAAGCCGGTAGTAAAATAAATAGGTAAATCAATTTACGCATATACATTCCTCGCAATAGTATTAAGTAATATTAAATTTGGCTAAAACTTGCTATACACGCAGCCTATAATCGCATAAATTTAAACTAAGCGAAAACTATAAGTTGTGACATTGTAAGAGCTATTATGTCGAACTGACGTTAATATTAAGTGTTCGGTAGGACCGGGTGCTGGGCGTAAATTGATTGATGGCGGCTATGGCGCTTAGGACTAAACCCATTAAATAAACAGCATTTGATTTAATAGACTAATTATCCTAACTTCTGAAATTACAAAAGCTAATCGGTTGAATGTTGTTTTATATAAATAACGGCAGCTTTAATTTCTTCATCGCTACATTCTAAGCAGGTGCCGCGCGGCGGCATATAGTGATAACCCTCTAGCGCATGCTTAATTAAAAGGGCTATACCCTTATTAGTACGCACTTGCCAATCTTTTTTATTACCGAAAATAGGTGCTCCAGCCACACCTTCCTGATGACAAATACGGCAATAATTTTCATAGACTTGTTTGCCATTTTGATGCTGGGGGGCTTCATGATGCGCTGTTTTAGCAACCCGAATTTGGCCGTTTAAGGTAGAAATTTCTTCACTATCCCCGACATAAACCCCGCCTACGGGTTGAATGCGCCTGGCAATAGCTGCTTCCGAGATGTTTTCGGTGATAAGGGCAAAGGCTTGGGTTGCATAAAGTAGTGCAAGGCCAAGTAGTAATTTATCTATAAAAACTCTAGCCATGGCCTAATTTAAAATAATGGTTAATGCCGTCGAGGAACATCTGTACCGAAACCGTGGTTAAGATCATCCCCATCAACCGTTCAAGCGCAATTAACCCTTTTTGTCCTAATACTTTTCTAAGCGGATTAGCACAGAGTAAAATGGCGGTGCAGATCACAATGGCAATAGAAATGGCGATAAACCAACTCATCAGTAAAGTAGGCTGTTGAGTAGTTAATAAAAGTACGGTGGCAATGGCAGAAGGGCCTGCGGTTAATGGAATGGCTAAGGGTACGATAAACGGTTCGCCAATTTGTTTTTCCTTTTGTTCCTCATTTGGGGGAAATATCATTTTTAAAGCGATCAAAAATAAGATAATACCTCCAGCGATACCCAGAGCCGATTCGGTAATGTGTAAACCGGTTAGAATATGGGGGCCTGCAAATAAAAATAACAACAGAATAAGATAAGCAAAAAAAGATTCGCGTAAAATAATCTTTGAGCGCCGGCTAGGTTCTACGCTATTTAATACCGATAGGAAAACTGGAATATTGCCCAGGGGATCCATGACTAGAATCAAGGTAATGGTCGCGGTATAAATATTCATTAAGATTATTCCTTGCCAAAATCTTACTTATTTTAGTGATTGAAAATTACATCGCTTAAACTGTTTTTGGAAACTAAAAAGTATATTTCAATCACGTCGGGTTTTTATGCTAGCATGGAGTTAACAAATTGTACTATTACTATCTTTTAGAATATTCCTAAAGATGTCTAATAAGATTGAAGAAGTCTAGTTAAACCGAGTTAATTTTCAAGTTTTTTTTAAAAATTGATTTATGTTATTCTATTTTGGCAATTTTTATAAGGGCAGGGAAGCTTTATGTATAAGCAAGAGATCAAAATCCCCGACTTCAATTGGCAATCGTATAAAAGCATATCTATGGCAAGCATGCCCGAGGCCGTACGAGAGCGCCTATTGGATTCGGGTTCATTGACTTGTTACTTAGAACAACATGCTCAAAAAAGCTTTAATGTCGAGGTGGTCAATACCGGCTGGCTCTATGCAAAACCCAGTGAAGTTCAATACTTGGGGATCCATCCGCGTGAGAAAATATGGGTACGCGAAGTTTTTTTGCGCTGTGATAGAAATATTAAGGTTTATGCCTGGTCGGTTTTTCCTGAAAGTACTATAACAGGCAAGTATAAAGGTTTACAACGTTTAGGGAGCAAGCCCTTAGGCAAAATTTTATTTAACCAATCCAATGTAATCCGTTCGGAATTCGAGATTGCCCAAATAGCTAACGATCACCCTCTTTACCAAAAAATTACCCGTGAATTACACAATAAACCTGAATTTCTATGGGCTAGACGTTCCGTTTTTAAATTAGACGATAAGCCGCTATTAGTGAACGAAGTTTTTATGCCTTCTTTTTTTAGTGGCTTTTAAAAAAGGGCGATGCCAATAGAGCCTAAGCGACAGAACTTCAGGCTCCTAACCTGGGAATTTTTGGTTAGATATTTATAACATCTATGTGATGTGCAAGTTATAGCAGGAGATCCCAGACAATATTTCTCACTGCAAAGGTTGTTCACATTATATTCGTTAGTGGCTTGAATATCGCTGGTTTTAGCTAAGATGAAAACCTCTATCCTTGGTTGTAAAAATGGATCGTGATAGAGCATGGCTAGGTAATTAGCTAGCCGATTGATAATACCTTGCTGTCGTCTACTATTAGCCATTAGAGCAAAATATTAACCAATAGAACTCTTGCATAACCTCCACTGCAGGCCAATCTCTATGAAAAAAGTAGGCTCAAAATGCTCATATATGTTTTATACACTGCGCTTTTTCGCCTACTTTTTTCTACGACCTTGTCGCTGCACTGTAGGTTATGCAAGAGCTCTAATAAAAAAATAGGCAAGATTTATTTAAAAAATTCATTATTTTTTTTCTAAAAGTGATTCTACAAACTTTAGCTTGTATATTTAATGATTGCTAAAAAGCGATAGTATCGTTATAGTCAACAAAAATCACTAGGGGAGCCATAGGGGCTGAGAGGTGCGTTAAGCACGACCCTTGTATAACCTGATCTGGTTAATACCAGCGTAGGGAAGTGAATGAATAATAATACTTTTGCACCCGCTATCCACATTCTAAATGCGCGTTTGCGTTATGCAAACAAGCTTTTATTTGATCAACTTTCGGTGACTGTGGAAGCTGCAAAGTTTACTTGCCTCTTAGGCCCAAGTGGAATAGGGAAAACTAGTTTTTTACGTTTAATCACCGGTTTAATAGCGCCTCAAGCGCATAGCCAAACCGAATTAACCGGTACGGTCGTCGCTTCCGATGCTAAACCATTAGCTAATCGTATCGCTTATCTTGCTCAATCCGATTCCTTATTACCTTGGTTAACCGCACTTGAAAACGTAGTCATAGGTGCTAAGCTGCGTGGTAGTAAACCCGATTTAGCCAGAGCCAAATATTTGTTAGGGCAAGTAGGGCTTGAAAATGCGATGCTGTTAAAACCACAGGAATTATCGGGTGGTATGCGTCAGCGAGTGGCTTTAGCCCGTACCCTATTCGAGAATCGCCCTATTGTACTCATGGATGAACCCTTTGCCGCGCTTGATACCATCACGCGTATTAAGCTACAAGAACTTGCCGCAACCTTACTGGAAAATAGCACCGTTTTATTAGTCACTCATGACCCATTAGAGGCTCTGCGCTTGGGGCATCATATTTACGTTATGGCCGGCCAGCCTGCTACCTTAACGGTATTGG
>JAQSXL010000026.1 GCA_029256685.1 Gammaproteobacteria bacterium
GAACCAAACCTTACCGTTTTTCGGCCGTTCTATGGCACTTAAACGTGCCTTTAGCAATATCATTGGTAATGCGGTCAAATACGCCCCCCGGGTTTGGGTGACATTGCGTATCGGTGCAAAAACCGCGCATATTTGTATCGAAGATAATGGGCCGGGTATACCCGCTACTGAGTTACAGAAAGTTTTTCAAGCCTATTACCGCTCTGAGCACGGTAAGGCAACGGCTAGTACCGGCAGTGGACTGGGACTTACCATTGCCAATGAAGTCATTTACCACCATGAAGGTACTATTAAGCTACAGAATAAACCTAGCGGTGGTTTGCAGGTTAACATTGAATTGCCGCTTTAAAACTTTTAGGAATAGTGTAGGAAGCCATGCACTCAAAACGGACCGCATTTTTATTGTTTTTCATTTTATTATTGGATGCCTGTGCGTCAGGGCTGTTGATACCTATGATGATGCAGGCTTTAGCAATCGACGGTAACGATATGGCAACAGCCATGACTTTACAAGATCTAATGGTAGGCTCTACCTTTGTCATCGCCTTATCACCCGCCTATCTCGTTGTAGCACCTATCATCGGTCATTACGCCGATCAGTACGGTCGAAAAAAAGCTTTACTGATCTGTATCAGCCTATCTATAGCGGGCTATAGTTCGATTTTACTGGGTTACTATCTTACCAGCATTGCCTGGATGTTATTTGGGATGTTGCTGTTTAGCATGGGCTGGAGCAACTTAATCGTTGTTCAAGCTGCCATTACAGATATCAGCCAGGGCGCTACCCGCGCTTGGTATTTTGGTTTATTGATGATAGCGATGCTGGCCATGTTGATGGCTGAGGAATTTAGCTTAACCTTATTAAATAAAGGCGTCAGCCATTTTACCCAACCGTGGAATCCTTTGTGGTTGTCTTTGTTGCTAGAAACCCTTTGTTTATTCTTGGTGGTGTTTTTTTTAGTGGAGACCAAACCGTATATGGCTTCCTCACCCCGCATTTCATTAGCTAAATTCTTGCTAAGCTTGATCATGAGTTTTCGCAATAAAACGTTGCGTGGATTATTCTTTATCTTTCTTTTGGTAGGAATAAGCTGGGGTTTACAATATCAAAATAGCTTTGGCTTATTGATCAAAGCCTTCGGCTATTCTACTCAGCAAGCCAATTTTTCCTTGTTATACGAAGGCATTGTCATGATGTTGGGTTTGGCAAGCTTATATCCTTGGTTGGTCAAGTATTATGCGCCGCACAAACTATTAATCTATGCGATGGTTTGTGTGGTTTTAGGGGCATTATTTGAATTGGTCAGTGGTTATGCTAAATTGGTATGGCTCACCGTCTTACCGGATAGTTTAGCCGCCGCGTTGTTAACCCCTTTGTTATGGCTACTCATTGCTAATACTTGCAAACCAAAACATATTGGCTTGGTAATGGGGATTGCCGGTCCTATTTGGGCCCTGGGTTGGTCTATCAGCGGTTTTCTAACTTCGCCCTTGGCAAATGTCTTTATAACGCTGCCAAACTGTCTTGCCATTATTTTGATGATGATGTCGATTGGATTACTGAAACGGTTTAACTAGTGTATATCCATAATCGCGGAAACTTTCTTGGGTTTATCCATTAAAAATAATAACAGAAACATGGCTAAGATCGTTAACGTGGCGGCCCAATAACAGTCGATAAATGCAATCATGGTGGCTTGTTTACTGATTTGGCCCGCTAAGACTTGCCAAATCAGCTTATCTGACAATAAATGCTGCATTTTAGCCTGCCAAGCATGAAAAATAGAATTATATTCATTAATCCGGCCTATCAAATGGTTCCAATTAATTTGGGTTTCGCGCGATAAAATAGTGCTGTATATAGAAATACCAATCGACTGGCCCAAGCTACGGCCAAAGCTAAATAAGCCGGAGGCTTCGGCCGCATAGTCTCGAGATAAGCTGGTAAAAGCAATGGTGGAAAGCGGAACGAAAAACAGTCCCATGCCGAAGCCTTGCACTATACTGCTCCAGATGATGAAGTCAGTACTACTTTCTAAACTAAAATAGGTCATTGCGTAAGTGCCCAGCAATGATAAAGCTAAACCCACCGCAATAATTTTTCGTGGATCAAACCGAGTGATGAGATTGGCAACCATCGCCATGCTGAAAAAAGAAGCGATCCCACGCGGTGCCATCAGTTCTCCTGCGGTAACCGTGGGATAGCCCATTAAATTTTCTAACATAAGAGACTGTAGGGCAATAATGCCGAAAAAGCTGGCGCAATAAACCGTAATCATCAGACAGCTTGAAGCAAAATTGCGATCGGCGAATATTTTTAAATTAATAATATTGTCAGGCTTTTTAAGACCCCGAATAATAAATAAGGCAAGGCTAATGACGGAGATGATGCAGTAAGCTAAAATTTGTTTGGATTCAAACCAATTTTCACCATTGCCTCTATCAAGAAAAATCTGTAAACAGCCAATTCCCGTAGCCATTAAAATCATGCCTAGCCAATCAATCGTTTGTTTTTGAGAAGGCGTTTCGTTAATGACTCTTAAGCACATAAAAAAGGCGAGTAAACAGACGGGAATATTGATATAAAAGATCCAGCGCCAATTTAAAGTATCCGTAATATAGCCGCCTAGGGTAGGGCCAAGAACAGGCGCGGCCATAATCCCCATACCCCAAATAGCCATAGCCTGACCGCGTTTTTCCGGAGGATAAGAACTATTTAGAATCAGCTGAGATAAGGGAACTAATGCAGCGCCAAATATGCCTTGTAAGGTGCGAAAAATAACCATTTGCACTAAGTTGACAGACATTCCACATAATACCGAGGCAATAAGAAAGCCGACAATATTAAGCAATAATAAGCGTTTGCGGCCAAAACGGGCCACTAAAAACCCCGTTAAGGGCATAAAAACAGCGGCCGATACGATATAAGAGGTTAACACCCAGGTGATTTGGTCGGAGCTAGCGCTTAAAGAACCCATCATCGGTGGCAAAGCCACGTTAACGATGGTCATATCCAGCACCTCTATAATGGCAACCAGCATCACTGCAATGGTAATGACTATGCGCTGCGAGCTTGATATATCGGCTGGGTTATCAAATTTGGGTTGCATTATTTGGCCGTATTGATAGTTACCGTGCTACTTGCACCTATTCTAAAAGGATGTAGTGGATCGGGTTCAAGGAGTTTAACTCTTACTGTAAAACGCTGGGTGACCTTGACCCAATTACCCGTGGCATTTTCTGGGGGTAATAAAGAAAATGCGGCGCCACTTCCACTGCTAATACTGTCTACTACCCCATGAAAAACAACGCCAGGATACATATCTAATTTAATTTCAGCAGCTTGCCCCGTACGAATTCTATGGAGTTGGGTTTCTTTATAATTGGCATCGACCCACCAGTGGCTCGTTTCAACCAAGGCAAATAACGGATTACCCTGCGCGACAACATCGCCTTCCCGTAAAGTTAAGTTGGTGATTGTGCCCGCAACGGGCGCGGCCACTTGAGTATATTTTAAGTTTAATTCGGCTTCGGCTAAAGTGGCCTTGGATACCTCGAGTTTAGCTTTGGCTTCATCACCTTCTGCTTTTGAGGCTCTACCCTCGGTTGCTAAAGTAATAATTCTATCGGCATTTTTTTGATCCAACTCTAGCCGAGCACGGGCTTTATTTAAGGCAATTTTATAGGGCTCGGAATCAATGGAAAATAACTGTTGGCCCTGTTTTACCTGTAAATTGTTCGCGACTGATAACTGTTTAATTTTACCGGCGATTTGTGGGGCAATATTAATAATATTACCTTGAATATAGGCATTATCGGTACTAGGATAAATTTCCAGGTAACGCCAATAAATGAATCCTGCTATACTAAGGGCTATAATGGTTAGACTTGCTAAAATAAGTTTGAGTTTTTTCTTGTTGCTGTTTGCTTGTTCTGACATGGCCTAACCTTAAAGTAGCACAAAAGATGGCATAGTGTAGCATAGTCTTGTTAAAAATATAATGGAGGTAGATATGCAAATTGATATTGGTATTTCGGAACAACATCGTGAAGCAATAGTTAACGGTTTAAAACGATTATTGGCTGATAGTTATACCCTCTATTTAAAAACCCATAATTTCCATTGGAATGTAACAGGACCACAATTTACTTCTTTACACCTTATGTTTGAAACTCAATATACCGAGTTGGCTAGCGCGGTTGATTTGATAGCCGAGCGAATTCGGGCCTTAGGTTTTCGTGCCCCAGGCACTTATCAAGAGTTTGCCCAACTTTCTTCGATAAAAGAAGATACGCGGGCGTTTTCTGCCAACGAAATGGTAAGTGAATTGGTAAAAGGTCAAGAAGCGGTCGTAAGAACGGCGCGCTCCATTTTATCGGTAGTAGAGGAAGCACAAGATGAGGCCTCTATGGATTTGCTTACCCAGCGCATGCAGCATCATGAAAAAACGGCCTGGATGTTAAGAAGCCTTTTGGACTAAGGATTTGACTGCCTACTTAAGCCTCCTTTTCTCTAGCACTAGAGAAAAGGAGGCTTGCCTTAATGGTAAGGTGGGGATATCAAATGAAATTATTGCAAATATTAGCTATTGTTTGGTTATGGCCACAGCTTAGCTTAGCCTTAACGACCGAACCGTGTCCTAACTATCAGGTTTGTTTCACGCCGGGTCAATCTTGTACACACACCCTGGTTAATTCACTAAAGCAAGCAAAGCAATCCATTGCTGTACAAGCCTATAGTTTTACCTCATTTAAGATAGCTAAGGCTTTAGTCCAGGCCAAACAACGTGGTGTTGAGGTGAGAGTCATTTTAGATAAAACCTGGCTAGATGATAAAAAGCAAGACAGCCGATCTCGGGCCGCTATTTTGTATATGTACAAGCATGAGGTGCCTCTATGGGTCGATTATGAACCGAGTATTGCTCATAATAAAGTGATGATCATCGATGGTAAACAGGTGATCACCGGCTCGTTTAATTTTACCAATTCTGCTGAGAAGCGTAATGCGGAAAATGTCTTGATTATCGATAGCCCAGTACTTGCCGAACAATATTTACAAAATTGGCAAAAGCGTTTTGCCATATCACTGCAAGTGCCGGCTTATGCCAAGCGTGATAGTGTAGAATTTGAGCAATTTAAACGCCGGGCCTTAGCAAATACTCATAATTAAAAAGCAACTACACAATAAGGTTTAAGCCATATGGATAACCGCAAGATCTTCCCAAGGAATTTTTTAAAAATTTATTTTACAAAATTTAGAGGATAGCGCTATGCTAAATCAACGTAGGTTTAACAGTGAGATATACCAAGCTAAGCAACGCGAAAAGAAAATTAAAACAATTATCAAAAATTACAATAAAGATAATGATGATAGAGGCCTTGCTTGTCCCTCTGGTGAACAGCTCAAATTTTTTGCCCATATCAATTTATATAGAAAAGCCGATAATCCCGATGCTTGTGTGGTTGAGACCGCTTTTAATATTTGTAATGGAACTTTAGCTATCTATCAAAATCCAGTGTTAGGATGTGAGAAGCAATTAGTACGCGCCAATCAAACTGCCTCATGTCAACCCAATGTACCAAACTCTAGACAAGAATTTATATCGGAATGTTTAAATAACCCTAAGTATTATGCTGATTCTTTAAACATATTAACACTTGCCGGGCTTAAATATTTAAGGTCAATCGGCCAAAATAAAGCAGCAAAAGAATTATTGGCTTGGCACAAAAAAGAGGTGGCGCCTCATCTAATCAGTCTTGATGCTTGTAACCAGAGTTTTAGTATGGCCAGCTGCGCTAAGATTCCTCCCGCTTCATATTGGAATGCCTTAACGATAGGTATTGCTGCTGGTTCTCTATTTGCAGCCTGCCTTCTTGGTTTTACTATAAGCTGTATTGGGCGAAGTTGTATGGCGCGTCGTGCCGTACAAAATAATGTAAGCACTGAAAAGTCATCTCATGTCCTTGACTATGACGACGATGAGGCGGCTCCATTATCGGGTAATAAAAAATCCAAGTTTTCTTGCAATATGATGTAAACCTAGTTATAGCCAACCACATATTACAAAAATGTGTGGTTGGTCAATCGTTATCTATTTTTTCTACAATACAGTGTATTTTGCCCTGATGTAATTGATTTATTATCTTATCACCTACCTGCAATTCGGTGACATTGTGTACTATGGTTTGCTCTGGCTGCTTATAGGCAATGGCATAACCCCGTTGCAAGGTGGCGAGCGGGCTTAAATTATGTAAAGCGCCGCTTAATTGAGCCAAGTCGGTTTGATTTTTTTTAATTAACAGTTCTACCGCTTTGTTTAGCCGCTGACATAAACTGGCATGCTGCATCAGTAAGGGCTTGATGAGGTTTTGTGGATTATAGAGTTGTAGCTTGATGGCAAGTTTATGAGCCTCTGCCTGTTTCTGATGCAGTCGTTGTTTTTGCGCTTGCAATAAGCGCTGTTCCAAATAATCCAATTGTTGAGCCCGGGTTTGTAAGCGTTGTTTAGGATGTTGTAGGCGCTTGGTAAGCCAGATGATTTGTTGCTGAGCTTGTTGCAAAAATACGTTAAATTGCCGGGACAAGCTTTGGTAACAGAGCTGAAGGTGTTGTAATAAATCGGTTTGCTGAGGACTGACCAGTTCTGCGGCAGCCGATGGGGTAGGGGCTCGCACGTCTGCAACAAAATCCGCGATGGTGTAGTCAATTTCATGACCCACGGCGCTAATAATGGTAAGCTCGCTGTTAAAAATGGCGTGGGCTACCGATTCTTCATTAAACGGCCATAAATCCTCTAACGAGCCACCGCCTCGGCCAACGATCAAGACATCACATTCTTGCCTATGGTTAGCCAGCTCAATGGCTTTAACAATTTGAGCCGCCGCTTCACTGCCTTGCACCGCGGTTGGGTAGATGATAATAGAAATCAGCGGCATCCGCCGTTTTAGCACACTGATGATATCTTTAATGGCTGCCCCGGTAGGTGAGGTGATGACGCCTATACTTTTAGGGAAGGCGGGGAGGGTTTTTTTATGTTCGCTATTAAATAACCCTTGTGCGGCGAGTTTATGTTTTAACAGTTCAAAAGCCCTGCGTAACGCGCCGTCGCCGGCTTCTTCCATTTGTTCAATAATCAACTGAAATTCACCCCGTCCCTCATATAAACTGACTTTGGCTCGGGCTAAAACTTGCATACCATTTTGGGGAGTGAAGCTAAGTAAGCTATTGCGAAAACGGAACATGGCGCAACGCACTTGCGCCGTTTCATCCTTTAAAGTGAAATACATATGACCAGAGCTAGGTTGGCTTAAATTAGAGATTTCTCCACTAAGCCATATCAGTGGAAACGTGCCTTCTAATAAGCTCTTGGCTAATTGATTTAGTTGTGAAACCGTGTAGATTTCACGTGTAATTTCTAGGTTATTCGGTATAATCTCTAGCATTTTTTAAGCTGCAATTTTTAAGGGATTGGGACATTATGTCATATATTACTATTCCTGCGAAATTTACCATGACTAAACTTTGGGCACCCATTATTTTAATCTTTGTTTTAGCTTTAGCCGGTTGTGTATCGGTGCCTCCGCAGCCTAAAAATATCAATAATGCTTGCCATATCTTTAGCCAGTATCCTCGTTGGTATCGTAATGCTAAAAAGGTCGAGCGGCGTTGGGGGGTGCCTGTGAGCACACAGCTTGCCATCATGCACCAAGAATCTAGTTTTATAGGTAGGGCTAAACCATCACGGCAGAGGTTACTTTGGGTTGTGCCTTGGGAGCGTCCTAGTTCATCGTATGGATATGCACAAGCCCTACACAGTACTTGGAAAGATTATCAACGTGATACAGGTAATCATTCGGCTGATCGAGATAGCTTCGATGACAGTGCAGATTTTATCGGCTGGTATTTACGTAAAATTAATTTACAAACTGGAATTCCCTTAAACAACGTGTATGCGCTTTATTTAGCCTATCATGATGGCCCTAGAGGATATCTGCAAGGTACTTACCGCAGAAAAGCTTGGTTAATTAATGTGGCAAAGCGTGTACAATCTCGAACACGAGAGTATGAAAATCAATTAAAATACTGTTCAAAACTTTAGGGTCTGTTTACAATTGGTTTCTATACTGCAAAAAGAGTGCAATCGGTTAAAATCCAGCCAAATCCTCGTTAAATAGCCGGCTATTCGCCGCGCATTTACCTGAATTTTTCCTCGATTTCCTCTTTTTTCGTTTATACTAACCAATTGTAAACAGACCCTAATAATCCACTGGAATGATGACTATGACACGCTATATATTTGTAACAGGAGGAGTTGTATCCTCATTGGGTAAAGGTATTGCCGCTGCATCGCTTGCCGCCATCCTTGAAGCTAGGGGCCTAAAAGTTACCCTATTGAAGTTTGATCCTTACATTAATATTGATCCAGGCACCATGAGTCCTTATCAGCATGGGGAAGTGTTTGTTACCGAAGATGGTGCAGAAACAGATCTGGATTTAGGCCACTATGAGCGCTTTGTCCGCACGAAAATGCAAAAACGCAATAATTGCACCACGGGCAAAATTTATGCCACGGTTATTCGCAAAGAGCGGCATGGCGATTATTTAGGCGCTACTGTGCAGGTGATTCCGCATATTACCGATGAAATTAAGCGTCGAATTAAATTAGGTGCGGATGAGGTGGATGTGGCTTTGGTTGAAATCGGTGGGACTGTCGGTGATATTGAATCCTTACCCTTTTTAGAAGCCATTCGTCAAATGCGCATTGAGTTAGGTAGCCACCAAACCTTGTTTATGCACTTAACCTTGTTGCCCTATGTGGCAACTGCCGGAGAGCTTAAAACTAAGCCCACTCAACATTCGGTGAAAGAACTTCGTTCCATTGGTATTCAGCCGGATATTTTATTATGCCGCTCGGAACAAGCCTTGCCTAATGTTGAACGTGAAAAAATCGCCTTATTTACTAACGTAGAAAAACGTGGGGTGATTTCGCTACAAGATGTGGCTAGTATTTATCAAGTACCGCTTGAATTATACAAGCAAGGGGTAGACGACCTAGTGATTGAAAAACTTCAATTGCGAGTAAAACCCGCCGATTTAAGTGAATGGCAGGCGGTAGTTGAGGCCGAGGCGCATCCTAAGTCAGAGGTTACCGTTGGCATGATAGGTAAATATGATCTGGTGGATGCCTATAAATCCTTACACGAGGCTTTAAAACATGCCGGCATTAAAACCCATACTAAGGTTAACATTGTTTATTTGGAGGCCGAAGCCATCGAAAAGCGCGGCATGGCACAATTGAAAAATTTTGATGCCATTTTAGTGCCGGGAGGATTTGGTGAAAGAGGTGTTGAAGGAAAAGTATTAGCCGCTCAGTATGCGCGTGAAAATAATATTCCGTATTTAGGTATATGTTTAGGTATGCAAGTCGCCATGATAGAGTATGCCCGGCATAAAGCCGATATGCCAAAGGCGCATAGCACCGAATTTGATAAGAAAACAGCTTATCCCGTGGTGGCCTTGATCACCGAGTGGAAAACGGCTGACGGCGCCATTGAAAAGCGCGATGAGCAGTCTGATTTGGGTGGAACCATGCGCTTGGGTGGTTATGTCTGTAACTTGGTTGCCGGAACCAAAACGCATAAACTGTATCAAAAAAATACGATTACCGAGCGTCATCGTCACCGGTATGAGGTGAATAATCAGTTAGTGGAGGCCTTTGAAAAAGCCGGAATGGTTATTTCTGGGCGATCTGCCGATGGTAACTTAGTCGAAATGATTGAACTACCTAATCATCCCTGGTTTATTGGTTGCCAATTTCATCCCGAATTTACGTCTACGCCAAGGGATGGACATCCATTATTTACCGGGTTTATTGAAGCCGCTAAACAGAACGCTAAAAAGTAGCTATAGAGGTGAATCCAGCTTAGTGGGGGTATTTATTTAAACACGCTGTGAATATGTCCCTATACGCTTCAACGTAGCTTCCTTGCTACGTAGAGTTTAAATAAACACCCCCACTAAGCTGTTGTTTAGCAGCTTCTTAAAAATGAGAGGAGAGAAAGATGAAACTTTGCGGATTTGAAGTAGGCTTAGATAAGCCCTTATTTTTGATTGCAGGTCCTTGTGTGATTGAAAGTGAACAGTTGGCATTAGATACCGCGGGTATTTTAAAAGAAATGACCCAAAAATTGGGTATGCCCTTTATTTATAAATCCTCTTTTGATAAAGCCAATCGTTCTTCACATGACAGTTTCCGCGGCCCCGGACTTGAGCAAGGCTTACAAATTTTACAAAAAGTTAAGCAACAAATTGGCGTGCCGGTATTAACCGATGTGCACGAAGATACGCCCTTGGCTGAAGTGGCCAGTGTGGTGGATGTGTTGCAAACGCCGGCCTTTTTATGCCGCCAAACCAATTTTATTCAAAATGTCGCTAAAACTGGCTTACCCGTTAATATTAAAAAAGGTCAGTTTTTAGCGCCCGGCGATATGAAAAACGTGGCTGCTAAGGCAAAAGCGACGGGTAACCAACAAATCATGGTTTGTGAACGCGGGGTATCCTTTGGTTATAATAATTTGATTTCCGATATGCGGGCCTTGGCCATCATGCGCGAAACGGGTTGTCCTGTGGTATTTGATGCAACTCATTCGGTACAATTGCCGGGTGGTTTAGGCAATGCGACCGGTGGGCAGCGTGAATTTGTACCGGTATTAGCGCGTGCGGCGGTGGCAGTGGGCATCGCAGGTATTTTTATGGAAACTCATCCTAATCCGGATAAGGCCTTAAGTGATGGGCCTAATGCGTGGCCGTTGGGTGAAATGGAACAACTACTGGAATGTATCCAGCAGATGGATCAAGTAGCAAAAAAATTTATTAACAACTAGATAATTTAAAGCTGCCGATAATAAGAAAAATACAATGGCAAATTAAGGAAATGAAGGATAATGTCAGAAATTAAAGCAATAAAGGCGCGTGAGATTTTAGATTCGCGCGGTAATCCGACGGTAGAAGCCGATGTGATACTGAGCTCGGGCGTTATGGGACAAGCCAGCGTTCCTTCGGGTGCGTCAACGGGTTCGCGCGAAGCATTAGAATTACGTGATCGCGATCCTAAGCGTTATATGGGTAAAGGCGTCTTAAAAGCCGTTGCCAATATTGAAGCTAAAATCCAGCCCGCTTTAATAGGTAAGCCCGTAGAAGAACAACAATACATTGATCAGATTATGTTGGAATTAGATGGCACCGAAAACAAAGGTAATTTGGGTGCTAATGCCATTTTAGCCGTGTCCTTAGCGGTTGCTAAGGCAGCGGCACTTGAACATCACGTGGGGCTTTATCGCTATTTGGGCGGCGATGATGGGCCCTTTACCTTACCCGTTCCCATGATGAACATTATCAATGGTGGCGCCCATGCCGATAATAACGTTGATATTCAAGAGTTTATGATCATGCCAGTGGGAGCATCCTCTTTTAACGAGGCCTTGCGTTATGGCGCCGAGATATTTCATGCCCTTAAAAAGTTACTCAAGCAACAGGGTTTAAGTACGGCAGTAGGCGATGAGGGTGGTTTTGCACCCGATCTGCCTTCTAATCAAGCGGCCATAGAGATTATTTTACAAGCCATTGAACAAGCGGGATTCCGAGTAGGCTCTGAGATTTATTTAGCCTTGGATATCGCTAGCTCCGAATTTTATAAAAACGGCAGCTATCATTTAGCCTCAGAAAAAAAACAGCTAAGCGCCATGGAATTTGCGGATTACCTTGCGGGTTGGGTTAAACAATATCCGATTATCAGTATTGAAGATGGCATGGCAGAAGGTGATTGGGACGGTTGGGCTTATTTGACTCAACGCTTAGGTAAGAAGATACAATTGGTAGGCGATGATTTATTTGTGACCAACACCAAAATTCTGCAACAGGGTATAGATAAGGGTATAGCCAATTCTATTTTAATTAAACTGAATCAAATCGGTACCTTAACCGAAACTTTAGCCGCGATTGGTTTAGCTCGTCAGGCTGGTTATACGTCGGTTATCTCCCACCGTTCGGGCGAAACCGAAGATACCACGATTGCCGATTTGGCAGTGGCAACGGCAGCGGGGCAGATTAAAACCGGATCTTTATGTAGAACCGATAGAATTGCCAAATATAACCAATTATTGCGTATAGAAGCAGAATTGGGTACTCAAGCATTCTATGCGGGCCGCCAAGCGTTTAATCTAACTGTGTAATTATGAAAATTATCTCAGTACTCTTGGTTGTGATTGTGGTGGTATTGCAATATACCCTCTGGATAGGTCCAGGGGGCATGACCAGCGTTTGGCAATTAAAGAATCAGCTTGCCGAACAACAAGCCGAAAATGATAAACTTAAAGATCGTAATGATGTATTGTTGGCAGAAATTAAAGATCTTAAACAAGGCCATTCCGCCATTGAAGAACGCGCCCGCAATGAGCTTGGCATGATTAAAAAAGACGAAACCTTTTATCAAATCATTGAGAAATAATGAATAACCGCTAATGAGAGAATGTTTTCAAACTCGCTAGGCTGAGTCAGAAAGGGCTGATTTTCGAGAACCGCAGCGCAGTGTACATCAAGTACATGAGCAGAGTAGCGCAGAAAATCAGCGGTTTATGCAGCATAGTAGAGTTTGAAAACACTCTCTGAAACTCAGCCGAGTATTTAAAAAAGCCTTTACCGATTAAGATCAATGTCTTGTACTTTCACACTATGATCAATTTGGGGTAACAAGGCTTGAATAAAGGCGTGTCTTAACAAATTACCAATCATAGACCAAATATTTACCTCGGGATCCTCAATCTCACCGTGAATCTTAATCTTAGTCGCAACCGTGCCTTGTTCTTCATTTTCTAAAATTTTAGCAACGACTTGCACGGCTCCTTTATAAATGGCCTTAACGGGATTAGTTTGCTCTTTGGGATCTATGACTTGTAAATCTTTAATCATGGGTTTGGCATAGCCGGTTATTTTGCCTTTGGCCGCCGCTACTTCTACATATAGACTAAAATAACCTTGCTGGATATCTAGTTTGGTATAATGATGCAAGAAATCATTAGCCGTTGGAACGGTCATTTTTTCAATGCTGGCATTTAATTTAAAGGCGGGTTTTGAGGCAAAGGGATCTAAGGCTATCTCAAGTTTAACGGGAGAGTTATCCATACCCTTGCCAGTGGCTTTAATATAAGAAGATAAGCGCCGTTCGGTTTTTTCAATTTTACGTAAATTACTGACCTGAGCATTGACCTCTTTAAGATAAATGTCAAAGGGTGGATCGCCCGCATAACTGCGATAATGAATGGCACCCTGATGAATGACTATGGTATTGAAATTTAAAGGAAATAGAGCTTCAACAGCTTGCTGCCATTGTTGATCCATGGTTAATTGTTCATTTTTCCCGCTGGGATCGGTCACAAAATTTATTTCGGGTTTTGTGATGGTAATTTGGCCAACTAATGCGCCTTGCAGTAAGGCCCGCCATTCAATTTGAAAATCGACGGCTTGAGCCGCAAAAAAAGGTACGGGAATATTTTTATTAATTTTTTTTAAGTTAATATTTTCCACCGTATAACTGCCGCGCCATAAATGCACCTTAATATCACCAATTTGGGCTTGATATTCGGGAATTTGATTTAAACGATATTCGGCATAGCGGTGTAGAGCATAGGGCAGAGCTAGTCGTATACCTATAAATATACTCAGAATAGCTAAGGTGACCCCAAAAAATAGTTTAGATCTCAGCATAAGTAAACTCCCTATAAGAGACTCTATTATTTTAACTAGAATTTATCTGTTAGCCTACTTTAAATGTGATTTTTTAATCCATAGCCTTTAGCTCATTTTTCACATCAAGAGACATATGTTCAGACGCTAGCAGGCGTACATAAGGTGTTAATGGTTTATCATATAGCTTTTTGTAAATCCTTAGGTTACTTTTCCAGTGAGTTAATTCGTGGAGCGGGCAGGGTTTGAAATTTATGAACGTATAGAACATGATATCGAGGATTTTATGGATAAACAGTTTTTCTTCAATACGCCCTCTATTCATGTCAGCAAATTAATGAACAGTCAAGGCTAATTGGCCTAATGGTAGTGTCAACTTCCCATAAAACTCTACTTTATGCTTGTCTCATTTTATGGGAAGCTGCATGTCTATGGACAGACTTAGGCTAAAGGGAATTAGCCTGCTTGTGATTTAATATGCTTTTAGGCAAAAACTACCTGATGCCAAGGATGTACTTCTTGCTTTAACTTATCACTTAAGGCAAGCTTAGCAACAGCAAGCTCATAGTCTTTTTGCAAGCCTAGCCAGAATTGCGAGGACATACCAAAAAATAGCGCTAAACGCAGGGCTGTATCTGCTGTGATAGCACGCTTGCCTTTAATAATTTCATTAATGCGTCTTGCGGGTACACTGATGTCCTTGGCTAAGCGATATTGGCTGATACCCATAGGTGCCAAAAACTCTTCTAATAATATCTCACCTGGATGCACAGGTTTAATAAGTCGTTCTGTACTCATCATTTCATACCTCTAGTGATAATCGACAATTTCAACGTCATACGCATCGTTGCCTTGCCAAACAAAGCAAATTCGCCATTGTCCATTAATTCGAATGCTGTATTGTCCTTCTCTATTCCCGCTTAATTTTTCTAAATGGTTTGACGGGGGTAGACGTAAGTCCTCAATGGAAGCTGCATTATTTAACATCAGTAATTTTCTATAGGCTCGTTGATGTATATCATGGGGCAGCTTACGAGAATTTTCCATCTCATAAATTCTCTGGGTCTCCTTGCATTGAAATGTTTTAATCATATCTTAATGTTAACGCGATGCGTTAATATCGTCAAGTGTATAATATCCTATATGCGTTAATAGCGATACCTAGATACTGCCTAGTATGGTAATTTACCAATCAAACCTAAGAAACGCATAAAATCTGAGTTATTAGCATATTATAGACGTAATCACCGTTAAATAATGGGTTAATTATGCAGTGCTAAACTTAAGGAAGTGTAGGGAATACTCACTATTGCAAAGTGAGTACCCTCGCGGTTTTAGAGTCAGGCAAACGGCCTAAATAATCCGAGATGAATTTTCCGGCGGCCAAGAGTTTGTGCATATCAACGCCGGTATCTATCCCAAGACCATTCAGCATATACAATACATCTTCTGTTGCAACATTACCGCTAGCGCCTTTGGCATAAGGACAACCACCTAAGCCCGCAACGGAGCTATCAATAACCGTAACTCCCAGTTGTAGCACGGCGTATAAATTAGCTAGGGCTTGACCATAGGTATTGTGAAAATGGGCGGCGAGGGCAGTAATGGGTACAATTTCTGCTAGCGCTTTAAATAAAGTAAAAGCTTGATTCGGCGTTGCAATTCCTATGGTGTCACCAATAGATATTTCATAACAGCCTAATTGGTATAACTGCTCTGCTATTGCTATGACTTTAGCAGGGGTAACTTTCCCCTCATAGGGGCAGCCAAAGGCGCAGGAGAGATAGCCTCGTACTGGAATGCCATGTTGCTTTGCGGCACTCAGGATGGGTTTAAAACGGGTAAAACTTTCTTCTATACCGCAATTAATATTTTTTTGGGTGAAGCTATCGGAGGCAGCCGTAAATACACTGACTTCCTTAGCGCCTGCGTGCAGGGCTTGTTCAAATCTTTGAATGGTAGGCACTAACACGGGATAGTTGAGATTCGGTTTTCTATGAATGCCGGTTAACACTTCGGTATGGTCGGCCAGTTGAGGAATTCGTTTAGCAGAAACAAAACTGGTGGCTTCAATAACCTGCAGGCCACATTCAGATAATTGATTAATAAATTCAATTTTCACTTCGGTTGGGACTAGCAAACGTTCATTTTGCAAGCCATCGCGGGCTGCTACTTCAACCAGTTTAACCCTATTAGGTATATTCTTTGAGTATAGTTCCATCGGTTAATTCCGTTAAATTAATTAATTCAGCGCCTTCTGCTACTTGCTCGCCAACTTGGTAATAGATAGCCTCTACTTTACCCGCATAGGGAGCACGAAGCACGTGCTCCATTTTCATGGCTTCAACTGCCAGTAAGGGTGTACCTTGTTTAACGATTTCATCGGGTTGGACAAATAGTGCCACTAGGGTACCTGGTAATTGCGCTAGCAGTGAAGACTCGATTGAAGTAGCGGCCGAGGGTTTGGCAAGAATGGGCTCAAAGATTAGAGTTTCTGTCGTACCGATAAGATGCAATAGATCTCCAATCTGAATTATTTTATAAGTGATTAACCCGCCGTCTACGATGAGGCGTAACTGTCGTTCATCTTCCAAATAACCCGTCACTTGATAAGATTTTTCTTGAAGCCTGATGATATAGCCAGAAACCGCATGGGTAATGTGCAATGCGCACTGTTGCTGACCCGATTGTAGTTCAATAATTTGGCTATAGGATTGAGTATTTAACCGCCAACCATCGGTTGCATACCAGGGAGAGTAAAGCCCTGTACTCAGCTGAGCTTGTTTAGCTATCATCTGTTGTTGCTGTAAGAGAATAAACAAACCTACCGCTAGCCAAGCGGTAGGTTGAATAGCGTGAGAGCTAGTCAATAAGTGAGCTTGATGCTGCGCAATAAGATGAGTATGCACCCGTCCTTGGTTAAAATCGGCTAACTTTACTAAATTTTTTAATAACCCCAAATTAGTTTGAATGCCCACAATCTGACAATCCATTAGGGCTTGAGTTAAGCGTGTGATAGCCTGTTCCCGGCTTGCCCCATGTACTATGAGTTTGGCTAATAAAGGATCGTAATAAGAGGTAATGGTATCGCCAGTTATTATACCACTGTCAATGCGGATTTCGGCGGTAGTCTGTGGAAACTGTAAAAAGTGAATTTTGCCGGCCGAGGGTAAAAAATCTTGCTGCGGATTTTCGGCGCAAATACGGGTTTCAATCGCATGACCTTGTATCTTAATATCGGCCTGAGTTACCGGTAGTGATTCACCCGCTGCTATTTTAAGTTGCCATTCTACTAAATCATAACCCGTAATCATCTCTGTGATGGGGTGTTCAACCTGCAAACGGGTATTCATTTCCATGAAATAAAAGAAATTAGATTCATCAAGTAAAAATTCGAGTGTACCTGCACCCACGTAATCAATGGCTTGGGCTGCTTTGATAGCCGTTGTATGTAGTTGTTGTCTGACTACGGCTGGGATGTTA
>JAQSXL010000187.1 GCA_029256685.1 Gammaproteobacteria bacterium
CAGCAAATTGATAAGGATATGCAAAACAGTGTCTATTTAGCCGAAGAAGCGCTGAAACTCAATGCTACAGAGGGTTTGACTCAATTAAAACAAGCTCTTGATTTGGCCTGTGCCTGTTTCGTGCGTTGGGGATTAACCAGTGGCAAAGTAGCAGAACATCTTAACCAGTTAAGAGAAGCAGGAGCCATTGCCGTTAAACCCACAGGATCGGGAGATGGAGGATTTGTGTTAAGTCTTTGGCAGCAAAAACCACAAAATCTGTCTATTGAGTTAATTACCTTATAGTTTTTGCTGCTTTGGTGATATGTTAGTGGGGACTTACTATGTCTTTTCTTAATTGTAAATATTCATGTTCATCAATATAGATTCGTTGGGCCATGTCTTGCTCAATATCTTTTGCCCATTCGCCAAGGTGAGCCATGGGCCCCGCTTTCAACAACAATAACTCCGAGCCAAATCCCGAGCCATAAGAAAACGCAGCAATCTTTTCACCAACGGTTAAACCGCGCAAGGTATTAGCCACCGCAATCCACAAACTAGCCGTATAAGCATTACCACTATAGCGGTTCCAGCTCATGGTAGGTTCGACTCTCGTTTTATAAAATTCGGCTATTTTTTGTTCATTCCAGCCGAAATGTTGTACCACTTGGCTAAAAGCTTTTTTCACCATTTTAGGAAAGGGTACATGAAAGCATAAGGCACTCAATTCTGCCAATATTTTCTCTGACTCATCTTCAGCAATCAAGGCTTTAAAACATTCGGTCGCGGCCCGTTGATAACACGCTTGGCTAAACGCACCATCCACACGAGGATAGGCTTCACCCAATGGCCGCCAAAAATCAAAAGCGGGTTCACTCCAAGCATAAGATTTAGGTTCGATGGCCGCAATCAGGGGTTCATCGATGATCATGGCAACGGCTCCCGCCCCTTGAGTGGGTTCTCCCGGGTCGTTTTCTGTATACAGCGCAATATCAGTGGCAATCACTAACGCCGCTTTAGCTTGCTGTGGGTTAGCCAGCTTCCATTCAAGCGCTTGACGCACCGCTAAAGTGCCACCATAACACGCATGCTTAACCTCGTAAGAACGAACCGCTCCTTTCAAGCCTAATTTATCGGCCACCCAAGCACTTAACGGTCTACTCATATCGATGGCACTTTCAGTACCCACAGCGATTAAACCAATATCTGATAATTTACCTTGCCACCGACTCAATGCGCGCTTAGCCGCTTCGGTTGCAAGTTCCACTACGGTATAGTCTGGTGGACAAAGCGCCATATCTTGCAACCCTAGTCCTAGCGTATATTTATCGGGCTCAACTCCCCGCAGCCGGGCTAAATCGGTGACTTTTAATGCCAACGGTGGAAGATGAAGGCCCATTGAGGCTATACCTACCCGAATAGAATGGTTTTGCATGACTTACGGCTCCAAAAAACTGAGGTTTATATAATTGGGGGATATTCTATCATATTGTAGGAATCTAAGTGATAATCGCTATAAAAGTGAGCGGTTATAAAACTTTCTGGTTTGCTAACAATTCATCAATCGCCTGATTAGCTAGCTCGTCAGCCATTTCATTTTCGGGATGACCACTATGCCCCTTCACCCAATGCCAGGTAATCTGATGTTTAGCCACTTGCTCGGCTAACTGCTGCCAAAGATCTACGTTTTTAACGGGTTTTTTATCTGCCGTTTTCCAGCCGCGAGCTTGCCAAGCTATAATCCACTCGGTAATCCCTTTACGCAAATATTGTGAATCGGTAGTAAGGATAACCCTGCAGGATTGAGTGAGCGCCGCTAATCCCTGAATAGCGGCTGTTAATTCCATACGGTTATTAGTGGTATGAGGTTCAGCACCTTTAAGTTGTTTTTCATGCTGGTTATAACGCAATAACGCACCCCAACCACCTGGCCCCGGATTGCCGCGACATGCGCCATCCGTATAAATTTCGATTTCTTTTTTCATTGACTATGATTACGGGTTGAGGGTTCGGCTATGGGTTTGCTCACCACATAACGCCACCAATTTTTTACTTTTTGACTCAAAGGGATCCTCGCTAGAATTTTTTTGCGAGCGACAATTAAATAACAAGCGCCGTAATTTGGCCAGCAAAATTTGCCTATGTTTTCCATAAAGCCCAAGTTATTAAGCACCATGGCTTGCCGAATCAAGGGACGAAAGAAAAATGTCTGCAGCTGTTCAATTTCGCAGCCCGATTGCTTTAGCCAATAACGGATTTTATAAAAGCTGGGTAATTTACCGACCGGGGGTTTAGCACTTGATAAGGCCCTTAAGCTACCCGAGGTAAATCCTAAGATAATTATACGCCCCTCCCCCGAGGTGACTCGTGCTGCTTCACGCAAAATAGCGGGATAATTGCTAGCACAATCAATAATGTGCGGCAAAATAACCACCTCAAACATTTCATTAGAAAAAGGTAACTGATTAAAACCAGCTATGGCAGAGACAGGCGCAGCGGAAACCTGCTGTTCGAGTATACATTTATACATGATACGGCTGGCAGGTAGCCAATCATGACTATCCTTGCCAAGCTGTAGCAAATGATTGCCGGGTATTACACTAAGCAATTGGCTCATGTGCAATTTTTCGGCACTTGCAATTTCTCTGCCCACTACTTAATTAAGAGCCTATTGCAATTCCTAAACAAAAATTATTTTGCTATTAATCATACTTAAGCTACTTATCACTAATAACTAGCCAATTCCGTTCCATAGCCTTTATTCCAATAAGCTTTATGTAAAACATAGCCAATTTCAATTTTTATTATTAAGATTTTAGCCCAATTAAGTATTCGTGCATAAGTTAATCCCATTGAATTTCTCTAAAGGGATATATCCCTTGTTTTTTCTCGGTATTATTTAGTAATCTATTGATATAGATTAAGTATTACATAGAGCTTACCAAGATAGATGAAACCTATTTTAACAATACAAGCTATACCCGCATTCAAAGATAATTATATTTGGGGGGTTATTAACCTAAGGCACAAGACTGCCCTCATTATTGATCCAGGTGATGCTAAGCCCGTACTAGATTTCCTTAATCAGTATAATCTAAGGCTCAGTGCGGTTTTCATTACGCATCATCATGGCGATCATTGTGGTGGTTTAAAAGACTTATTAAAGCACTATTCCATTCCAGTCTATGGTCCTAAGCTTGAACCTATTGTTGGGGTAAGTCATCTGGTTGCCCAACCGCAAGAAATTGTTTTACCCCAGCTGGAGTTAAGCTTTAAAGTATTAGACACGCCGGGTCATACCAAAGGACATATCGTATTTTATAGTAATGAAATGCTATTTTGTGGAGATACTTTATTTGCCGCAGGCTGTGGAAGGCTGTTTGAAGGCACTGCCATAGAAATGTTTAATTCGCTGCAAAAACTGGCCACATTGCCTGATAATACAAAAATTTACTGCGCGCATGAATATACCGAGCCAAACCTTAAATTTGCCCAAACCGTAGAACCCCATAACCTTGCAATAAAAAACAAACTGGTTACAACCAGGCAACTCATAGCCCGTGATTTAATTACCCTACCTAGTACTTTGGCTGAGGAAAAACTGACCAACCCCTTTTTACGTTGCCATACTCCAGAGGTTGTCCATGCCGCGCAAGTTTATGCTAACCGTCCGTTAACCAGTCAACAAGAGGTTTTTGCCACAATCCGAGAATGGAAAAACAACTTTAAAGCTTGACCTTTTAGCGCTTGGCTCGTAATATCCGAGAATGATGAGAAAAGTAGCGTATTTGTTCATCGGTATTGCTAGCTTTAATTTGTTC
This sequence comes from Gammaproteobacteria bacterium, assembly GCA_029256685.1. Lineage (GTDB taxonomy): Bacteria > Pseudomonadota > Gammaproteobacteria > JAQSXL01 > JAQSXL01 > JAQSXL01. The sequence continues at coordinate 3,801 of JAQSXL010000187.1, forward strand.
ATAAGCTTCCTGGATGGACCCTTGCAAGCAGCGCAAAAATCAATAATAACTCAAATTTCAGCCAAAAATACCGAAGTAACAACTCAACAAGATATTAGCGATAGTTTATGGTCAGCGCTTGCTAAGAATTTTAGCCTTAACTATCCTATTACGCCCCAGGTTCAAGCTCAGATAGATTGGTATCTACAACATCCGACAGCCTTGTATCAACTTGCAAATCAAGCCACCCCCTATCTTTACTATATTTATCAAAAATTAATGGCCTATCAAATGCCGGCTGAAATTGCTTTGCTACCGATGATAGAAAGTAATTACAACCCTTTTGTATCGTCTTCTGCGGGAGCAGGTGGGCTTTGGCAGTTAATGCCAAACACTGCGGCAGGGCTTGGTATCCGCCAAAACTGGTGGTATGACGGCCGCCGTGATATCGTTGCCTCAACCAAAGCCGCTTTAGATTATTTGAATTATTTACAAGCTCTCTTTGATGGTAATTGGCTACTCACTTTTGCAGCTTACAACTCGGGGGCTGGAGCGGTTCAACAGGCTATTAATAAAAATACGCAAGCGGGCATCCCCACCGGTTTTTGGTTATTGCCCCTGCCTAAACAAACCCGAAACTATGTACCCAGAATATTGGCACTCGCCGCCATTATAAAAGAACCCGAAAAATATGGTATTAAATTACCCTTAGTAAAAAATGAGCCTTACCTAGAAACCGTGGACGTTGGTAGCCAAATTGAACTAGCCGAAGCAGCGAAACTAGCGGGAATGGACTTAGCCACTTTATACCGACTGAATCCCGGCTATAAGCATTGGGCCACCGAACCCAACGGTAAACATAAGCTTTTGTTACCCATAGACGTTATTGATAATTTTAAAGCGAAGCTAACGCAACTACCTACAGAGAAACGCGTTAAATGGGATAAATATGCCGTACAACCGGGCGATAATCTAAAGCAGATCGCAAAAAATTTTAATCTTAAGCCCGAACTCGTTAAAGAAATTAATGATTTGAGTTCAGACTTTATTGAAGTGGGTAGAGTATTACGCTTACCCTTGGGTTCCCGGGGACTTAAGTACTTACCCGAGCCAAGCTATTTGAAAACCACTAAATGGGCGACTAGCAGTAAACCCGCTTTTACAACACCTATCCAATTGGCTGCTACCAAAGTAGCATCCATTAAAACACAGCCTATTGCATCAAAGCCAACTGATGTTAAACCACAACCGATTAAAACAGAGCTAATTAAGCCAGTATTCATTAAAGCCGTGTCAAAACCCGTTGGTAATAAGATTCTGCATATTGTCAATACGGGTGAAACCTTATGGTCGGTCGCTAGAAATTACAAAATTACGCGCACCTTACTTTGCCAATGGAATGATTTACATCCGGATGAACAGCTGTTTGAAGGTGATCAATTAGTCATTTATAAATAAGTATCTCACCCAAAATTAACCGATACCATAGCCGGTAACTATTCGGCATCAGTTAGCAAAACTTCAATAGCCCAAGTTTTGGCTAAGTCCTATAGGGTAAGTGATGAGCAAACTCTCGACAGCATGGAGGCTGTCGCGTAGTGGTATATAACAGCACTTAAGATCCAAAACTGATTTGGCTAATTAGAGTTAATGCTATACATATGCTATAAATTTTGCCACTATAACCCCATTTAATTTAGCTATTTAAACCATGTTTAAACGTTTATTGATTGCCAACCGTGGCGAAATTGCCTGCCGGATTATACGCACGGCTAAAAAACTGGGGATTACCTGTATCGCCGTTTATTCTGAGGCCGATCTTGAAGCCCAGCATGTAAAACAAGCCGATGAAGCTTATTGCATAGGCCCAGCACCGAGTCGCGATAGTTATTTAAACCTTGAAAAACTTATTCATCTAGCCAAACAACAACACATTGACGCTATTCATCCTGGTTATGGCTTTCTTGCGGAAAATGCAGACTTTGCCGCAAGCTGCGCTAAAGCGGGAATCATTTTTGTAGGTCCCTCTGCTAAAGCCATTGAACTGATGGGTAATAAAAACCAGGCTAAACGACTACTTGCTGCTGCGGGTATCCCTCTACTACCTAGCTATTATGGTCAAGCCCAAGATCTGGTTAGTTTACAAGCGGCTGCCGAAAAAATAGCTTATCCCGTTTTACTTAAAGCCGCGGCGGGTGGTGGTGGTAAAGGCATGCGTGTCGTGAGACAATCTCCCGAATTCCCAGCACAATTAGCCGCAGCTAAACGCGAGGCCTTAGCTAGTTTTGGGAACGATGAAATCCTAATCGAAAGATTTTTAGCAACCCCACGCCATATTGAGGTACAAATTTTTGCCGATCACCAAGGTAATATCGTGCATTTATGGGATAGAGATTGCTCTATTCAGCGCCGCTACCAAAAAGTAATTGAAGAAGCCCCGGCCCCTAACATCCCA
>JAQSXL010000188.1 GCA_029256685.1 Gammaproteobacteria bacterium
GTGTCTTGAGCTTAATGATAATTGAGCATAAAACTCTGCTTACTTCATATTACGATGGTAACCGCTGCCTAGCGGCTACCATCGTAATTCAATGGCGTGGTTTTTATTGAGCTTGAGGTCCTAAGATTTTATCTGGTAATTTCCATAAACCACCAAGCGTATCGCATTAAAAAATCTCCATTTGGCTCTGCTAACTTTTATCCTATAAATAGCGGATCCTTAGACCAAGCTTAATTTCTTATCCCGAATTGAGGTAATACCCTTGCTACTCATAAATCTTCCCTTGCCAGGACATAGGGATAATGCCAACACGCTGTGAATACCTCCTTGTACGCTCTATAGTTTTTCATCCTTGAAAAACAAGCTTGGCTTATACGCCTATGTCCTGGCAAGGGAAGATTATTTAATATAAATGGTATAATATCCTTGCTGCTAATGATAGCTCCCTAGGCATTGGCCAGATTTATAAAGTTTTATAGAACATGAAACCTTGAGTTATAGGAATGGATTCATGCGGATGGCTGTTAGCCATGAGCCAATGTTAGTAGAAAGCTTGGGTAAGGGGAATGATATAGTTTAATAAATAATAGGATGAGTTTGAGTAAATTAAATGATAACGCCGCTCTAGAGCGGCGTTATGGTTAGTATAGTTGAGTATTAAATATCGGTTAATGGTTTCTCTCGAGATACTTTTTTCTCACCCATTAAATTGCAGATTTTATTGACGAAAAATAGGGCAATTATCCCAATAACAATACTGAATAAGCCATATTGTAAGAACACATTACCATAGATATTTAACGACTGAGAGGGGTCGACTAAGTGTTCAGGAATACTGGCTAATTTAGCTATTTGACCACCAAAAGCCGCACCAGCAGCAGTGCCTAAGAACCAGGTGCCCATCATGAAGCCGAGTAAGCGAGGAGGTGCTAACTTGGTAATCATGGCTAAACCAATGGCCGATACCAATAATTCACCTAAGGCACCTAATAAATAACTTAATATTACCCACCAAGACGAAACTTGCGAAGCTTGATCGGCATAAAAGGTACTCATTTTTAAGATAAGGAAGCTTAGGCCTATCATAATAAGTCCTAACGCAAATTTGGTAGGAATAGATGGATTCACACCACGCACGGCCGTTTTTTGATAAGCAATAGATAAAATAGGCGATAATATGAAGATCCAAAATGGGTTAAAGGACTGGAATGAAGCCGTAGGAATGTAGAACCCAAATAATTGGTGCTCTACGTTACGTTCGGTAAAAAGATTGATAGACATAGGCATTTGCCAGTACAAGGCAAAAAAAGTAATGGACAATAAAATCAAGATTAAGCTAGCTAAGAGCTTACGCCGCTCTTCTCCCTGGGTGCGCATTAATAAATAAGCAAAAATGACAGCAACAATAAGATCGGCAAAGCTTAGAACAATATTAGCAATAACAATTTCGTGTAACAAAACATAAACTAAACCGATAGTGAGGAGTAAGCCAGGAATAAATTTTGGTAAAATACTTTTATTCAGAGGATGTAAGTCGGGTTTTGAACCTACATTTTTTATAATGCCTGCAAATGTTAAAAAAATACTTAAACCCAAGATAAGTCCCACGGCTGATAAACCAAAAGCTACGGGCCATCCCCAGGCTTCTTGCACATAACCAACACTAGACATTGCAAGTAATGAGCCAATATTAATACCCATATAAAATAGGGTGAAACCACTTTCTAAGCGTGGATCGTTATGACCGTAAACCTTACCAAGTAAGCTATTAGTATTTGGTTTAAATAATCCATTACCTACGCATATCATACATAAACCGAGATAGAAAAAGTTTTTATCATTAGGTATAGCTAATAATACATAACCTATAGTCAGTAATATCCCCCCTAATAATAAAGAACGGCGATAACCTAATAATTGATCACCTACATAACCACCTAACATGGGTGTCAGGTAAGCCAAGGCTGAAAATACGGCAAAGGTTTCGTAAGCTGCATCGTCAGAAAAAAGAAATACTTTTGACATATAGAGCACGAGCAGGGCTTGCATTCCATAATAACCGAAGCGTTCCCATAGCTCTAAAAAGAAAATGAAATAAAAGGCCTTAGGTTGCTTTAGTTTTAGACCGGGCACACTAGTAATCTCGGTAGACACGCGATATTCTCCTAAATTATTATGGTTGAAAGTCTTACATAACTATCATATGATAATGCTTCTAGCAAATATTTTTTTATTCTGGACTTGCAATTAGCTAAAAGTTCTATATAAATATAGGACTTGCATAGAAGTTGTTAGCAAATTTATGCTAAAATGGCTTTTAAGCTGGGAAAAATAGCTATAAAATAGTTATTTATTTTGAAACTCTAAAAATTTTGAGAGGGAAAATTATGAAATTAGGTGCTATCGTTGCCCTAGCTGCAGCTGCTGCATTCACCGCAGGTTGTGCTACCCACGCTGTTAAACCTTGCTGCCAAGGCCAAGCTGCTAATCAACCCGTTGTACAACAAAACGCTTGCAAAGGTGTTGCTAAGTGCAAAACCGTAAAGCGCGTACATCATAAAAAAGTACACAAAACAACTGTTGTTGCTGACAAGCAGAAGTAATTGCTTGATTTTACCTACTAGTCTAAGTGGGCTAGTAGGTAATTATTGCCTCTTTTATCACGGTAAATCCGATGAATTATCTAGGATATGGTTTAGGTTTACGTAGTCAACATTATCAAGAAATCCTTTCTCAGCAACCAGCCCTTGACTGGTTTGAAGTTATTACTGAAAATTATTTAATCCCGGGTGGTAGACCACTTCATAATCTTGAAAAAATTCGAGAAAATTATCCTATTGTGATGCATGGGGTTTCATTATCTATTGGTAGCACCGATTCTCTTAACTTTGAGTATTTAGCCCAAGTAAAAAAATTAGCCGAGCGCATAAATCCGGCTTGGATCTCCGATCATCTTTGTTGGACGGGCGTTGAGGGAATTAATTTACACGATTTGTTACCACTACCCTATACCGAAGAGGCTTTAGTTCACGTCTCAGAGCGTATTAAACAAGTACAAGATTATTTAAATAGGCAGATTTTAATTGAAAATGTCTCTAGCTATATAAGCTATAAAGATTCGCATATGGCCGAATGGGAGTTTTTAGCTGAGATAGCCAAGCGTGCCGACTGTAAATTACTGCTAGACATTAACAATATCTATGTGAGTGCCTTTAACCATCAGTTTGATCCGCAGTCTTATCTTAAAGCGATTCCAATTGATAGAGTGCAACAGTTTCATATTGCTGGGCATACCGATTGTGGTACCCATATTATTGATACTCATGACCAACCGGTGGTAATGGCGGTTTGGGAGCTCTATGCCGATGCGGTAAGACGCTTTGGTAAGATCTCAACCATGATAGAGCGGGATGATAATATTCCACCTTTTGCTGAGCTTATGCGAGAGTTAGAACAAGCCAAGGCTATTGCCGAGCCCATTTTGTTGGAACAAACCGTATGACCTCTCTACGCAAACTCCAGCATGATATGCAAAGTTTTCTATTAACAACCCAACCCTCTATTTATCCGCATATTGTAGGTCCCGATGCCGATTTTATTACAGAGCGCTTGGCGGTATATTCCGAGGCTTATTTACTCAGATTGCAGGAAATATTAGCCTCGGCTTTTCCTGGCGTTAGAGCAATCGCCG
>JAQSXL010000189.1 GCA_029256685.1 Gammaproteobacteria bacterium
TAAAGTTTTCTTCATTCATTCATTATTTGGAATAAAGGGTATGATTCATTATCTCTGATCAGGAATAAATCTATCTGCTATACTTTTAGCAATTGTTTAATGGATAATTTGTGGGTAATGCGATGGCGGATGATAATAAAGAACAGAATTCAACATTTTTTGATCAATCCTTTTGGGATGAGCTTAAAAAGTTAGAAGAGGGTGATGAATGGTCTGTTATTGCAGATATAGGTAAAGCCTTAACTCGGCCCGTTACTTCTATAGAGCTTGCGCATGTGTTGCGCCATTATGCCTATTTAGAAATAGGCGATGCGAGTATCTACGAGCTAAAATCGGTTGATCCAGAGGGGGTAAAATTTACTAAATCTAAAAGTGGTTGGCTTATCCACGACCATGGTTCGGTGTTGCGAGCTTCGCCTGGTAGGATGCTCTATCGTTCTCATAATGCCTTTGCGGGAGAAAGCGATGATGAATCAGGCGGTGGTGTGGGTTATGGTACCATCGTACAACAATACGTTGACACAACCAGAGATATGTTGACGATCGCCCAGGCTCGTTGGCCAGGAGCCAGAGTTTTAAGTGGCTATAGGCCCATGCAATTTGCGGCTTACTTGATAGCGCAAGCATCCCATTATATCCTGGAAGGCATAGAACTGACCGATGAAGAGACTCGTACCTATCAGTATGTTAAACAACGTGTACAGGCCATCCTAAGTGAGGCACCCGAACCCGATCGGATGCCAAGATAAGCACTATATGATATGGCAGGATAGGCAGCTGGCTGTTGCATCATAAGCTTGCGTAGGTTGTTTATTGGTTTTTGGCTTAGCGGCTGGTAATAATAATTGCTCGAATTTATCCACCCCAAATTCTTCGGGTAGAAAACCTGCCTTATGCAAATCATCGCTAATGGCTTCTATATAAGCCTGGAAAGGATCGGACTCGGTTTTTTCAAAATCATTTTGATTAAAACACGTTTTAAAGAATTTTAGTTTATGTATTTCTTTTTTATAAAGGTCGTAGGGATTGGGTCCATCCTTGGTTATTTCCGATGAAGTCTGACTAGCTTGTGATTCGGCTGGTTGTTCTGGTTCTAAATATAGTCTATAGATATTTTTTAAACTTTCACTATAGAGATAGCTAAAGATCGCATTAAACAGAAAAATTATATTGGCAATAAGGTCTTGTTTTGAAGATTGGAGCGGATCTTTTTCCGAAGCTTCAAGTAGATCTTCTGCTGAAGGCTCAGGAGATTTTTTTTGTAAAAGTTGGAGAGGCGCTTCTTTTAAAAGGTATTGTACTGTTAAGTTGCTATAGTCAAATAAGTCATTAAATAGTTTGTTAAATTTAGAATTGTCTACGTCTGTATGTTTAAAATTTAGTTTAAGTCCATACTGGTTGGTAAAAAAAAATTTGTAAATACACAAGGCTTTTAAATTAGCGTTATTGAGTTGGCTATTCTTTGCTAAGCTAACAAACATCAAAGCAAAAAGTCCTTGCTCTGTGTTATGCTGAGCGCGAATTATAGCAAATATTGGGTGCGGTTGAGCTAAAATAGCTTGAATGAATGCCTCTAGGCTGAGATCATGGGGTTCTTTTTGAGCCATTGGTTGTGCTACTCCTTGAATCGATCATATTCCTTTAAAAAGCCAATTATGCAATTTTGATCTAAGAATTTGTTGTAGGTCTTTTTTCTGATAGCCTCCCATGATTTTGCCTCCCCTGTAATAGCAGGCGCTAGAAAATTTTATTAAATCTAACATATAACTTACTGACTTGTAATTAAAATTTTAATTCTGTAAAAACTAAACTAGCATGTTAAAATAGTTTTATTTTAATGAGAAAAAGAAACCGATGGTTAAATCTATTCAACCCGCAAGTATGCGTAAACAGTATTTTGTTAAACCAAGCGATCTACCTCTGTCTTGCCCCACTAAAAACATGCGTATTTGGGATGCTCACCCGCGCGTTTATCTGCCTATAGAAGAAACCGGCCGAGAAGTATGCCCTTATTGTGGGGCAGAATTTATTCTGCAAGAAGCTAAAATAGCTTGAGCTTTTTATACTCATGGTATGTAAATGGTCAGTTAAGCGCCCACAGTTTAAGCCATTGGCTTTTGGTTTTAAGTAGGGCAGGGCGGCGTATCCCAGGGAGTCAATGCGATGGCGGATAAAATTTTGGTCATAGGTCCTTCCTGGGTCGGTGATATGGTAATGGCGCAGGCGCTTTTTAAGCTACTTAAACAGCAGAACCCAGAGGTTGCCATTGATGTGCTAGCGCCTGAATGGAGCCGTGCCTTACTGGAACGCATGCCTGAGGTGAGTAAAGCGCTAATTATGCCCATTGGCCATGGACAATTGGAATTAAAAACACGTTATCGTATAGGCCGTGAGTTACGCCAAGAAGGGTATCAACAAGCCATTATTATACCTAATTCTTTTAAATCCGCCCTGATCCCCTTTTGGGCAAAAATTCCTAAGCGCACCGGTTGGCGACGTGAATTACGTAGCATTTTATTAACCGATGCGCGTAGTTTAAATAAAAAACGTCTTCCTTTAATAGTCGAACGTTATTTAGCCCTAGCTTTGCCCAAAGATACATCCATTCCTAGTCATTGGCCAAGGCCTGGCTTAGAAATTGCTTATGATAGACTAAATCAAGTACGTGAACAGTATGGTTTAATGCAAGATCAAAGTCCTATTTTAGCGCTATGCCCAGGCGCCGAGTTTGGCCCAGCTAAACGCTGGCCGGCGGCTTATTATGCCGAAGTTGCTAACGCTTTTATTAATAAAGGATGGCAAGTATGGTTATTGGGCTCGCCAAAAGACAGTGAAGCCGCCGCCGAAATTCAAGTTTTAACGCAGCAGCGTAGCCGTGATTTAACAGGGCGCACGAATTTAGCCAATGCCATAGATTTATTATCGTTGGCTAGCTTAGTCATTAGTAATGACTCTGGTTTGATGCATGTGGCTGCCGCCTTACAACGGCCGCAAATTGCAATCTATGGTTCTACCCCACCCGAGATTGCCCCTCCTTTAAATGCAAAATCTAAAATGCTGTATCTGAATGTAGCTTGTAGTCCTTGTTTTAAACGCGAGTGTCCGCTAGTGGACGAACATCATAAATGCATGAGGGAGCTTAAACCGGCTCAGGTATTACAAACAGCCGAGGAGTTATTGGTTTAATGCGAGTTTTAGTTATTAAAACCTCTTCCTTAGGCGATGTGATTCATACCTTGCCCGCGTTAACCGATGCTGCCCAAGCCTATCCCGAAATCCGTTTTGACTGGGTAGTTGAACAGAGTTTTGCAGAGGTTCCTAGCTGGCATAAACACGTTGATGAAGTAATTCCCGTGGCTTTACGCCGTTGGCGTAAAAATATCTACCGGACCTATAGTAGTGGCGAATGGCAAGCTTTTATCAATCATCTACGCGCAAAATCATATGATCAAGTGATTGATGCACAAGGTTTAATTAAAAGTGCTTGGTTAACGCGGTTAGCGAAAGGAAAACGTTGTGGTTTGGCTTGGAACTCTTTACGTGAACCATTAGCAAGTTTAGCCTATCAGCAAACTTTTGCGGTGAACAAAAATCAACATGCCATCGTGCGAGTGCGGGAATTATTTGCTAAGGCTCTAGATTATGCCTTACCCGTTTTGCCTCCGGATG
>JAQSXL010000027.1 GCA_029256685.1 Gammaproteobacteria bacterium
CTCTTTAAAATATAGGGGTTTGACAACTATTATTCTAGTTAACTGCTGTATAAGCAGCTTAGAAACCAAAATATATGCGAATCAAGAAGGCACCTCGGTTAACTGCTGTATAAGCAGCTTAGAAATCCAAAAACTCAGGATGCTTTTTTTGGTAATTGTTAACTGCTGTATAAGCAGCTTAGAAATGAAGCTGGCCCAGTTGCGTATCATTGCCATAGTTAACTGCTGTATAAGCAGCTTAGAAATATCTCAATCATGAAAGCGGCAAACGCAGCATGTTAACTGCTGTATAAGCAGCTTAGAAATAACGCTAGAGGTGGTATGGCTACATCAGGGGGTTAACTGCTGTATAAGCAGCTTAGAAATGAAGCATGCCTAGTTGCACATCATTGCCATAGTTAACTGCTGTATAAGCAGCTTTGAAAATCACAGTAATAAAAAGGGTATTTATTACCATAAAGTAAATACTTTGGTTACAACCCATTTTTAATTCGATTTTAGCCGATTTAACAGCGCTGGGGTTCTTTGCTGGAGTTGTTCGATTAAATCCGCTGCCTTATAATTGGCTTGCTTAAATAAGCCGCTTGACCTGCCCACATCGACATATAATCGGTTAAGCCTTGCCTTTTCGCGTAAGAGGCGGGTTAGGCTGTTGCAACAAGCTCAACGGTAGTTGCACCTCCTGCCATAGGGGCCTGAAGGATAGGATAATTGAGCTTTAAAAGTTGAGCTAAGCTAGTTTGCGGCCACATAATGTTAGCAATAAATAGGCTTATTAAGATATTTTGAATAGTGATTTTACTCGCTCTTTAGCTGAGGGGAAATATAAAATGCAATACAAAACATGTGTTAGTGCCCTTATTACCATAGGATTTTTGGCCTATGCCGGTTACACCTGACCACAACTATGAAAATACTTTGATAGCTTAATGCTTATTTTCGTTCACTGCTTTTTGTACTACGGCAAGCATTTCATCAAACATAACGGGTTTATTTAAGAGATGGTAGAAATTGGTTTGGCTGGTATCTTTAACTAAATGTTGCCAGCCACAGGCGGTAACCCCAATAATAGGCGTTGATGAATTCTTGCTAGTTAAATGAATTTGCTTGGTAGCTTCAAAGCCTGTCAATTCGGGCAGCCTAATATCCATGAGTATGGCATCGTAGGATGTTGTTTGGCAGTGATCGACCGCTTCTTGTCCTGTTACTGCGGTATCAATTGTATAATGCTCCGATAGAACAATATCATAGATTCGCTGCATAATAGGGTCATCATCTACACAAAGTATCCGGTGTTTATCCATGACCTTTCTCTTTTTCCTTTAAAAATATTAGGTTTTAGTTTAGCCGTTAACTTACATTACAAAAAAAATTAGTTAGGTTCAATAGCTGAATTAGCCATGGCTATTAAAGTGGGTTGTTCGGCTGCTGGAGCCACCTAAGTAAATTTTTTTCATATTAACTATTTTCCATGAGAGCTTATGCTAATTATACCTTTGAATAAAAACGCAGGCTAGCTTACTTAACAGTCGGTTTAGCTTTATTCAAAACACTTACCAACCATAAATAAATGCTGCTTGGCATTTAAAATATCCTTACAGGCTAGCGGTTTACCCCCCGGCAATTGCAAGCTTAGCAAGCGCAAAGCCCCGTTGCCCGTCGCCACCACTATTCCATCTTTTCCGGTATGAATGATTTCACCCGGAATTGCTTTGCTAGCAATAGTCAAAGGTTCCGCCTGCCAAATACGAATGATTTCATTATCCAGGGAGCTAAAGCAGACAGGCCAAGGGTTAAAGGCCCGTATTTGTTGATGAATTTGCTGAGCAGTCTGTCGCCAGTTGATAGCGGCCTCTGCTTTAGTAATTTTAGCCGCATAGTTACTTTCCGCCTCATTTTGCGGAACGGGATGAGCCGCGCCCTGTTGAATATCTTCCAAGGTTGCCAATAAAGCCCGGGCGCCCATTTTACTCAGCTTGTCTTGTAAGGTTTGGTTGGTTTCGGTGAGATCAATCGGGCATTCGGTCATACGCCAAACGGGACCCGTGTCTAAGCCAACCTCCATTTGCATGATGCTAATACCGGTCATCCTATCCCCAGCCAAAATGGCGCGTTGGATGGGGGCTGCTCCCCGCCAACGGGGTAATAAAGAGGCGTGTACATTGATACAACCTTGTTTAGGTGCTTCTAATACGGGTTTGGGTAAAATAAGGCCGTAAGCAATCACTATCATAAAATCGGCTTCGAGTTCTGCTAGGGCTTGTTGCTCGCTAGCGTCGCGTAGAGTTTGTGGCTGGCGTATGGGTAGGCTGTATACTTGGGCAAGTTGCTTAACAGGACTGGCCGTTAGTTTTTGCCCGCGTCCGGAGGGCCTGTCGGGTTGAGTATAGACCATACAAACTTCGTGAGGCGAATCAATTAAGGCTTGTAAGGTAGGTACTGCAAATTCCGGAGTACCGGCAAAAATAATTTTATAGGGTTTTGACATGATAGTTATAGTGTCCGGCGGCGAAGTTTTTCCAATTTTTTCTGAACCATGGCGCGTTTTAAGGGCGATAAGTAATCAATAAATAACTTTCCATCCAGATGGTCGGTTTCATGTTGAATACAAATGGCTAAATAACCATCCGCCGCTAACTCAAAAGGCTTACCTTGTTTGTCTAGAGCTCTCACCGTCACCTTTGCTGCCCGTTGCACGGGGGCATAATAAGTTGGCACAGATAAACAGCCTTCTTCCATGGTCACTAGGCCTTCCTTTGCAATAATTTCTGGATTGATGAAATAAAGTTGTTCGCTGCGATCTTCACTGTGATCCATCACAATAACGCGTTTAAAAACGTTGATCTGGTTAGCGGCTAAACCGACTCCTCGGTCATGGTACATGGTTTCAAACATATCATCGATGAGCGTGCGAATCTCATCGTTTATTTCGGTAACGGGCAGAGCCTTGTTACGTAAACGTGGATCTGGAAAGTGTAAAATAGCACGAACGGTCATTTTATTTACCTATTGGAAGCATTTAATCTACAATTTTTAATTATTAAGAATAGTGGTAAAAATAAAATACCGCAAGCCCTCTATTTAACGCTATTATACTCTTTATCCAAAATAATGAATTGAATGAGGGCCATCTTAAGGCTTTAATTAATAGCAAGGGTATTAGGAGTTAAGCATGGCAAAAATTTTAATCGCGGGTTGTGGATACGTGGGCTGTGAGTTGGCTAAGCTTTTATTGGCTCAAAACCATACGGTTTATGCCATTCGCCGTCATGTATCTGATTTGCCCTTGGGTGTTAAAGCCTTAGCTTTAGATTTAACCACTCTGCAAGCCAGGGATTTACCTACGGATGTAGATTACGTCTTTTATTTAGCCGCTGCCGATGAGTCTAGCGAGCAGGCCTATTATCAAGCTTATCAAACGGGCTTGGCTAATCTATTAAACTGTTTGCAAGAGGCTAAACTACAACCTAAGCGCATTGTGTTTAGTTCTAGTACGGCGGTTTATGCTCAAATGCAAGAAGAATGGGTTGATGAGAGTTCTAAAACCACACCTAAGGATTTTAACGGTAAAATCCTTTTAGCAGCGGAACAGTTATTATTACAGTCTAATTTTGCTAGCGTGGTGGTAAGATTTGGAGGCATCTATGGACCTGGGCGGGAGCGTTTAATCCAACAAGTTGCTAGTGGCAAGGCAAAACTGAGTCTCAATGATGGCTATACTAACCGGATTCATGTGATGGATTGTGCGAAGGTATTGCTTCATCTGATGCGGCTTGAATCTCCCGAAACAATTTATTTGGCGGTGGATCATGAGCCGGTATTAAAAAATGAAGTAATGCTTTGGCTAGCCTCCCGGCTTAAGACACAACTAAACCAAATGGAAGCTATTCACCCACAAGAACAAGCCTTGAGAAGTAATAAGCGTTGCTCCAATCAACGGTTATTAGCGAGTGGCTATCGGTTTGTTTACCCTAGCTTTCGCGAAGGCTACGCCGACTTGCTGCAGCGCTATAGTTAACCAACCGGTTCCTTTTTTAATATAAAGAACCGGCTGGTTTGCTAGCAGGATGATATTTACTAAACAATCCTCGGATTTCTAAATTGCTTTTTATAATTCTCTAAAGAGAATATACGACCATCTGCAACTTTTTCTATATCCTGGTCGGAAAGGGCCAGGTTTTCAACTTCGTCTTCAATGGCTTCTTCTTGCTGATATTTTTCTAAAATTTCATCAATTTCATGCAAATTTAATTTCGACATATAAACCTCAACGAAAAATTAACTATAAAACAAGCCAAAGGCTTCTATTAAATGTATAGAAAACAACCGTGAATTTGTCAAAGGACTGAGAAAGTTATTTTTTGCTGAACTGCTGATGCAACAATTAATGATTGCATTTTCCTAGAGGCGGGCTTAACTTATTATTTTTTAGTGAATATGGAATAGTAACGGATGAGAATTAAACTTTTAATGGTTCTGTTAATGAGTGTAATCACTCAGCTGGCTATAGCGTCCAACAGTAATTCTCTCGGTGGAACACCTATTTTACAAGCGAATGAGCCAAAAGTTATCAAGCTTGCGCCTCCTGTAAAACCTAAAAAAAAACCTTCTATCGCCATGCGGGATATAGCACCTTTTATCGGTAATCTCATCATCGTTAAACCCGATGAATTCAAGCAAAGTCCCGTAATAATTGATCAAGCCTCTGAAAATTTAATATCGGTGGTTGGGGATGAAATATTTGCTAGTCAACTTAGGGAGACCACGGTTAAAGACTATTTAATTGTACAAGCGGGTACAACCTATATCGATCCCTTAACTCAGCAAATTTTAGGTCATGGCGCAACCATTTTAGCCGAGGCCCGGCTAACTCAAGCAGGTGAGCCCACGGCACTGAGGCTTACTAAGGTTTATCAAGAGGTAAAGCAAGGCGATCATCTTATCCCTAAACCTAAAGAGATAAAACCAAAGCGCTTAATTTTATATAAACCCCACCAAGTGATTGAGGGGGTGATTATTGAAAATATGCCGGGTAATTCGTTTGCGGCCAAGGGGAGTGTGGTGATTATTAATAAAGGTGAACGCGATGGTTTAGTAGCAGGGGCATTGTTAGCCGTGCGGCAGCAGCAATACACTCAAGCAGAAATTGGAGAGCTGTTGGTTATTAAAACTTATCCGCATCTAAGTTTAGGCTTGATCAGCAAAGCCACCCAAACCATACACTTATTAGACAAGGTGATTAACTTCCCGTTACAAAATGAGGTGAGTCACCGGGACTTACCCGCGAGTAAATAAGAATGATGAAAGACACTGACACTATCTCCGAAAATTCAAATTCTAAGCGTAGTATATGACAGCGCGTTATTGGTTAGCCCTACAGCGAGCTCTTGGAATAGGGCCGGCAAAAAGTATTGCTCTTTATGAAGCCGTCCATGATCTCAGTTTGTTATTTAGTAAAAAGCGCAGTGAGCTATTAGCACTTGGCGTGCCGGAAAGTGCAATAGAGGCTATTCAAAACCCAGACTGGGATTCGATTGAAGCGGATTTAACCTGGGCAGAACAGTCTGGTCGCGTGATTATTACTTGGCAGGATTCTGCCTATCCTAAGCTTTTAAAACAAACGGCGGCACCGCCTATGGTGCTTTATGTGATGGGCGAGATAAGTTTGCTTAATTCACCCCAACTTGCCATAGTAGGTAGCCGTAATCCTACTAAAATAGGGGCAGAAACCGCCGAACAATTTGCTCAATATCTTGCCCAAGCTGGAGTTACTATAACCAGTGGTTTGGCCTTTGGGATTGATGGTGCTAGCCACCGGGGCGCGTTAAATGCTAATAGGGATAAGGTTTTTATAGGTAAAACCATTGCAGTCATGGGTACGGGGTTAAATCATATCTATCCAGCGCGGCATCAGGCCTTGAGCGAGGCTATTTTAGCCCAGGGCGGTGCTTTAGTTTCTGAGTTTGCGCCCAACGTTAAGCCAAGGCCCGAAAATTTCCCACGCCGTAACCGGATTATCAGTGGAGTTAGTCTGGGCGTTTTAGTGGTGGAAGCGGCTTTACAAAGTGGTTCATTGATTACAGCCCGTTACGCTATGGAACAAGGACGTGAAGTTTTTGCAATTCCCGGCTCCATTCACAATCCATTAGCGCGAGGTTGTCATGCATTATTAAAACAAGGTGCTAAACTAGTAGAAACCGCCCAAGATATTATTGAAGAACTGGGGGCTTTATATCAAGCAAGCATACAAGTCGTTGAGCCAGAGTATGTAGTACCGGAGTTAGACAGTGAGTATCAATTTTTATTAACTTGTATAAACTACGAACCTACCACGGTTGATTTTATTGTGGCTAGAAGTGGTTTCACGGCAAATGTGGTTTCCTCCATGTTGTTAATTCTAGAATTACAAGGCATTATATCTGCAGTTCCGGGTGGTTACATACGGTTGTAAGGCGATCAGATTAATAGCACTTTCCTAGCAATAACTTAGATTGAGAGGCCAAACTCTGAATTTTTATTGCTAGGAAAGAGCTATTAACCCGATAAATATGAAGTAAGCGTTAATTAAAACGAGTATTTATGACAAAAAATTTAGTGGTGGTTGAATCACCTGCCAAAGCAAAAACAATTAAGAAGTATTTAGGTAAAGACTTTGAAGTATTAGCTTCCTATGGCCATGTTCGCGATTTGGTTCCTAAAGAAGGCGCCGTTGATCCCGAGCACGATTTTGCCATGAAATATCAAATTGTTGAAAAAAATAAGCGCCATATAGATGCTTTGATAAAAGCTAGCAAAGAAGCTTCGGCCCTTTATCTGGCGACTGACCCTGATCGCGAGGGAGAGGCTATTTCCTGGCATATTTATGAAATTTTAAAAACCAAGCGGGTCTTAAAGGATAAACCCGTACACCGAGTGGTATTTCATGAAATTACTAAAACAGCTATTCAAAAAGCCATTCAGCAGCCTCGTAGCTTAGCCGAAGATTTAATTCATGCCCAACAAGCAAGACGAGCCTTGGATTATTTAGTAGGTTTTAACTTATCGCCCTTGTTATGGAAAAAAATACGCCGCGGTTTGTCGGCAGGGCGCGTGCAAAGTCCAGCGCTGCGCATGATTGTTGAGCGCGAAGAAGAAATCGAAGCCTTTAAGTCGCAAGAATACTGGACTTTACTGGCGGATTGTCAGGCCTCTCAGGCTTTTCCCGCTAAATTGATTGAATATCAAGGTGAAAAACTTAAACAATTTAGTATTACCGAGGCTTCCCAGGCAAATCAGGTGCAACAAGACCTATTGCAAATTGCTAAGGGTCAATTGGTAGTCCGTTCGGTTGATAAGAAGCAACGCAAGCGCAATCCCGCGCCACCGTTTATTACCTCTACCTTACAACAGGAAGCCGCGCGTAAATTAGGCTTTACTACTCAACGTACCATGCGTACGGCTCAGCAGCTTTATGAAGGGATTGATACGGGAAGTGGTAGCGTTGGTTTGATCACTTATATGCGTACCGACTCGGTGACCCTCGCCCAAGAAGCCATCCAAGAAATTAGAGAGCTTATTGCAGAGCGCTACGGGCAAGATAACGTACCGGCTGAACCCCGGGTGTATCAAACTAAAACCAAAAATGCGCAAGAAGCGCATGAAGCTATCCGGCCAACCTCGGTGTTGCGTGCGCCAGAAGAGATTAAGGATTATTTAAGTACCGAGCAATATAAATTATACGATCTGATTTGGAAGCGTACGGTCGCCAGTCAAATGATCCATGCCACGCTCAATACGGTCAGCATTGATCTTAACTGTGGCAAGAACAATACTTTTCGTGCCACGGGTTCCACGATTGCTAACCCTGGTTTTATGGCCGTTTATTTGGAAGGTATAGATGATGCGCCTAAAGCCGATGATGAAGGACAATTATTACCCGAGCTTAAAGAAGGTGAGGTGGTCAGTTTATTAGGCATTCGTACCGAGCAACACTTTACCGAGCCACCACCCCGTTATAGCGAGGCTAGTTTGGTAAAAGCCTTAGAAGAACATGGGATTGGCCGACCTTCTACTTATTCGGCTATTATTTCTACCTTACAACAACGTGACTATGTGGAAATGCAAACCAAGCGTTTTTACCCAACCGATGTGGGACGCATTGTTAATAAATTTTTAACCCAATATTTTACCCAGTATGTAGACTATAGTTTTACCGCTAATTTAGAAGATGAGCTCGATGCCGTATCTAGAGGTGAAAAACAATGGATACCCCTGCTGCGTGAGTTTTGGCATCCCTTTAAAACTCAAATTGCAGACACCGAGGAAAGCGTATCCCGCCAAGATGTCACTCAAGAAGCTTTAGATGAGGCGTGCCCAAAATGTAGCAAACCCTTATCCATCCGTTTAGGTAAACGAGGGCGCTTTATTGGTTGTACGGGCTATCCCGATTGCGATTATACCCGTAATTTAGAAGAAACCGCAGAGGCAGCGGGTCCCGAGATTGTTGAGGGTAGAAAGTGTCCGGAATGCGATTCGGATTTAGTCATTAAACTAGGCCGCTATGGTAAGTTTATTGGTTGTAGTAACTATCCGAAATGTAAACATATAGAACCCTTACAAAAGCCTACGGATACCAATGTGACTTGTCCAGAATGTAGCCAGGGGCATTTGCTGCAACGTAAATCGCGTTATGGCAAAATATTCTACTCTTGTTCTAGATATCCCGATTGTAAGTATGCTATCTGGAACGAGCCGGTGGCAGAAACTTGTCCTAAATGTAGCTGGCCTATTTTGACTATTAAAACGACTAAGCGGCGTGGTACAGAAAAAGTATGTCCGCAGGACAAATGTGATTTTGCCGAGCCGGTTGAAAGTAGTTAAAAGTCATGTCTGGGATCATGATTAACCATAAAGTTGCTTTACTGGCTACCGGCAATGAAATCGTCAATGGCGATTTATTGAATACCAATGGTCAAGCCATTGCGAAAACCTTATTTGAGCACTGTATTGAAGTGGGCTCGCATTTAACGGTGGTAGATGATAAGGCTATTATAGAGCAAGCCATGCGGTTTTTATTGACCGACCATGCGGCGCTTATCACCATAGGTGGATTAGGACCTACTTCCGATGATAAGACCCGTTTTGCCTTAAGCAGCGTTATTGAACAACCGCTAGAATTTCATCAACCGAGTTGGGATGCTCTGTGCGCACGCTTAAGTAGTATGGGGTATCAAATACCCGAATCTAACCGTCAACAGGCCTTATTTCCCGAAAACTCGGAGGTAATACCTAATCCAAATGGTACCGCAGCCGCCTGTAAAGTAGTTTGGCAGGGTAAATCTATTTATATGTTACCCGGGCCTCCTAGCGAATGCCTGCCTATTTTCAATGAAAGCGTATTGCAAGATCTTATCAAACAGGGCTTTCAACAATCCATTGTGCGTCAATCCTGGTTATTGCAGGGTATAGGGGAGGGTAATTTAGCCAACGAATTAGATCCCATTGTTGAGATGGAGGTTTGTTCAATCGGTTATAGAGCCAGTTATCCTTATTTAGAGCTAAAATTGGAAGCCCGATCGTCTGAACACTTAACAGCCCATATTGAAAAGGTATTACCCTTTGTGCAAGATTATATTATTAGCCAGCATCGGCAAACAGCCTCAATGCAACTTGTCGAATATTTAGTTAAGGGTGAGCAAACCTTGTGGATTATGGATACGGCCACCGGCGGTTTGCTGCAAGCCGAGCTATTGGCCCCAACTACTAAAGCTAGCTTTAATTTTACTACTAAACCAGCCGACCTAGGCGCTAATGATATTTTTATCCAAATCGCAGGCTTAACCGAATTCTGGCAGCAAGAATTAGTTAAGACTACCGAGCTTAAGCTAACTATGAGTACTCAAGGTGACAATTTTGAGCAATCTTTCCCCATTCGCTATGGTAAACGCGATATCCGAATTTATGCGGTAGAATTAATCTGTTGGGAAATTTTGAAGTTTTTGCAACAAGGTAAGTAAAAACCTAAATTTATTTTAGTTAGCTAACTTAATAAATTTAAAAATTTTACCCATTTACTTTCTCGTTTTTAAGCGCTAATAGAGAGACCAGCTCATCAACTTCGTTAAGTACATCGCTTAAGGCCCAGAGATAGTTACGGATATCTGCATCCAAATTTTCCAAAAAATCTTCGCTGGTGGCTATATTGGCTAATGCCTTTGCCTTAGAAATCCGTTCAATGAGCCCATCTTTTAAACAAATATCACTTGCTTTTTTATTAAGGATGAATAAAGCTTCAATTTCTGTCATGAATTACTCCTAACCCATCGTATACTGTGGTTGTTAATAGGATAAAGTTTGGCAATAAAAAGCTAGCAATTTACAGAAATTTTGTCTTCTAAGATGTTGAGTTTTTCCTTGCAAAACTCGATTCAAGGTGAGTTTTGGCAATTGCGTTGCTTGTGCTATATAGTGAATATTGTAATGTTTTATCTGTATGAGTTCCGTAAGCAATTCCATGCTTGGACTGGTGCGGAAAGATTTAGACATAAGTTACCTCCAGTTAGAATTATGCTATGCTGTAGTAGCTTGTTAAAACCAAACAGCAACGTTATTTTTGCGTAATATTAGCGCAAAATTTGCATTAATTCAATGCTTTATTAACTACTTAATATGTAATATATTACTTACAAAATGGTAAAATTTGCTCAATTAACAGATTTCGAATTACTAAAGAAACAGCGTGGAAACCGTGTAAGAATTCTTCGCACCTCTCTGCGTCTTTCACGACGCGCATTTTCCGAAAAATATGGTATACGAAGAGGCACCTTGCAGAATTGGGAAGATGGCCGTTATGGTGGTTTAACCGAAAAAGGTGCCATGCAGTTATTGGAAATTATGCGCAGTGAAGGTTTATATTATTCCATTGAGTGGTTATTGCATGGCGTGGGAGAGGATACACAAATAGCAAAAGTTTACGATGCTGTTATCCCTCGCCCTGTAAAAGTTCAAGATTTGCCATTAGAGCGTCTTGTTTATCAAGAAAGCGCCTTTATCAACGAAGAATTAGCCTTATATTGTAGACATTACCATCCAGATGTCATTGATCTTTGCCTTCCCGATGATAAGATGGCACCTTATTATTGCCAAGGTGATGTGGTTGCTGGACGTAAACGTTATAAGCAGGATATTGCTAAACTCATAGGTCAAATCTGTATAGTACAACTCAGTGATGGCCGTGTGTTGTTACGCGAATTACAAGCTAGTCTGCCGGCTAATTACTATCAAATTGGGTATTTTAAGATCGAGCAAGCAGACGCATCGAAAATTCAAGCGGTTGAATTGATCTGTGCAGCCCCCATCAGCTGGCACCGGCGTCATGATCTATTTCAAGCTGAATCTAAATAGTTACTTACGGTAGCCGCGTAGATTTTAGCTCCTAAGGTATTTGTGTAGCAGAATGGGTATTATTTGTAAAAGTTTGTTAGCTGTTTTATAGTTATTAAACTTTATAGTTTATCGCTGATCATATGTCGCAACTGGTTCTAATTATTCTGGCCTTTGGTTTTGTATTGCTGAATGGCTTTTTCGTGGCAGCGGAGTTTGCCATGGTAAAACTGCGTCATACGCGAGTACAAGCCTTACAAACCACATATGGTTGGCGTGGGCGCATTTTGGCCAAGGTCCATGCACAGCTTGACGCCTACCTATCTGCCTGCCAATTAGGCATCACTCTAGCCTCATTAGGATTAGGTTGGATAGGGGAACCTGCTTTTGCAAGTCTATTAACACCCATCCTTAAATTATTTGGAGTTGTTTCTGCCCAGATAATAGACCTTATCTCTTTCGGAGTGGCTTTTTCAATCATTTCCTTTTTGCATATAGTTGTGGGTGAATTAATGCCAAAATCAATGGCTATTCGGCAAGCCGAGCGTTTATCGCTCTGGACTGCCGCGCCGCTATATGGGTTTTATTGGTTAATGTACCCGGCTATTTATGTGTTAAATGCCAGCGCTAACTTGCTGCTTAAAGTTTTCAAGCTGGATGCGGTACATCATGGTGAACAAGCGTATTCTTCAGAAGAACTTAAGCTTATTTTAAAAGCGAGTCATTCTCATGGGGAGTTAACTCAGGTTGAGGCTGATATGCTTGAACATACCTTGGATTTTGCCGATCTGCAAATTGCGGACGTCATGAGACCTGTTGATGAAATGGTTGCATTGGATATCAATGCAACTTTAGAGAATAATTTAGCGCTGATCATGACAACGCGTTATAGCCGCTATCCCGTTTATCTCACCGAGCGCAATCATATTATCGGCATTTTACATATTAAAGATTTATTTGTGGCTAATCAGCAGCCCCAAAATCTAACTAACCTAAAGCCGTTACTACGCCCCATTATGCGGGTAAAACCAGAGAGCCGAGCGCTAGGTCTATTTCAACAATTTCAGCAAGGGATGCCACATTTCGCCTTAGTCTATCACCGTGGCCGAGTGGTTGGTTTTGTCACCTTAGATAATTTGCTGCAAGTATTGTTGGGACGAATGAAGGATGAGTTTCACTTAACACGGGAAGATGGGATAGCCTTAAAAGATGGTAGTTTTATGGTGAAAGGTTATACCTCAATCTATGCCTTAGAGCAGCTCTTAGAGCAAGACTTATCTATGTATGAGGTGCCAACGATGAGTGGATTAATCCTGCAGCAATTACAACGTTTCCCGCAAGAGGGCGAAACCATTGAGTTTGCTAATTTTTCTTTAGTGGTAGAAAAGATCCGCGGTCAGCGAATTCTACAAGTTCACGTTTATAGAAGATAAAGATTAATCTAAACTACTTAGTACTACTCCGTTAATTGTCCTTGGATTATTGCTTCCTTAATACTAGATGCACAGTCTTATTCCATACCTCAATGCCATAGAATTTCCATTGTATATAAAAAATCTTAAAAAAACTTGCAAATTTAGCAGCATGTACTATACCTATAAATATGAGTAATTAAAAAAACGTTCTTTAACAAAAGGTTTCATCGGCGCATTTAAAGTAGGAATCTTCATAATTACCCGGCTAATTTGATTTCTATGCACCGATAAAAAGTTGTCGCAGCCGGATTGTAGACAACACGCGCGAAAGCGCATCAGCTTGATGATGCGGATAGAAGTGTAAGGTGTGGATTATCGCATAGGTGTATGCTCCATATAGCTCGGTGATTAGAGCAACTGTGTGAACAGAAGGTCACAGGTTAAATTCCTGTTATGGAGAGAAGCTGTTTGGATAGCATAGATTACGCATAGGGGCTAACCCCTCTATGGGTATAGATAAGCGACCTGAATAGTGAGCAGGTTAATTCAGATAGACGGTTAACGCCGATACTTTCTAGGTAACTTGCTTCGTTGCGCGGATTTCCCCAAGCGGCTTAGTTTTTTTATAAACCAAGCTGAAAAACACCTCTTAACACGTAGGTAGAGACATGATGAGGTATGTGTATTTTAGCTTAATGGGTTAGAGCGTCGGCCTAAACAGCCGAAGGTGTAGGTTCGAATCCTATAGATACATAGACAATATTTCTTTGCTTAATGAGTGTGAGGTGGTTTTTGGAAATGTGTTGAGATAACACTCAAGACATAGCGGTAAAACGCATTCATGCAATGATTCTTTCACCTCGCTAACAACGTTTCGGCGGATTGTTAGTGAATATAAATAACCGTTGGTTTAAACCCATAGGTTAGGGTGGCGATACCCATGCGAAGCGTACTCCTTCTCTTCAGTTCGTATCATCTGGCTGATTTTTATTTTAACCTTTTGAATTTAGCTTAACTTTTTTCATAGAAGACAGCCTCTTATAAATATTGCTAAATCACGTCTTAAATTCTTTAAATCCTGGTAAGTTGAACTAACAACTGCGCAGTTCCATAATTTCGGGTTCTGCCAACAGACCCAGTTCTTTAGCCTTAGCAAAATAAACCAGTAAATTCTCGCTCATTAACTGATACAGTTCGGTAAAACTATTGATGATGAAGTAAGTTTTTTGTAGTTCATCATAGCGATAAGGCGTACGTAATACCTCTAGCAAATCGAAGGCTCTGCGTTTAGGCGTTTCACTTTCTAGGGCATATACGGTTTCGGTTTTAGAGGATAAAATTCCACCCCCATAAATGCGCAAACCCTGCGAGGTATTAATAAGCCCAAACTCTACGGTAAACCAATAAAGACGTGCTAACTGCGCGCGCTGGGCTTTGTCTAACTGAAGGCCCAGTTTGCCAACCGCATGAGTAAAATCGGCAAAAGCTTGATTAGTCAGTAACGGGCAATGGCCAAAGAGTTCGTGAAAAATATCGGGTTCTTTGAGGTAATCTAATTCTTCCGGATGGCGGATAAAACTAGCCGCGGGAAACTGGCGATTGGCCAGTAATTCAAAAAACTCCCCAAATGAAATCAAGGCTGCAACCGGCCTAACCGACCAGCCGGTTAGCCCAGTCAAAATGTTGGAGACCTCATTGCATTGTGGAATATGATCGGCGGACAAGCGCAAGGTTTCAACCCCGGCAAAATATTCCAAGCAAGCCCTGTCTTTAATCAGCTCGACTTGGCGTAAATAAAGCGTGCGCCAGACATCATTTTCTTGGGCAGTGTAATGAATATAGCCGTTGGCATCCGGTTGTTTGGCGATATAGGTGGTTTTATTGATAGCTTGCTCACTCATAAAAATGGCTAATGGTTAAATGAAGCCGAACTATTTTATGCTAAATGAGCTATACATAAAAGGGTTTTTATGCTCTTAACGCAGGTTATAAGCTGTGTTAAAAACTAGCTTGATTTAATGTCCACTGATCTCCAATAGATGCGCTAAATTTTCACCCTCGGGGCTGCGTTTTTTCTCATAATAAACTTTAAGATAGCTACCGAGTACATATTCATAGCCCTTGGTTTTAAGTATGGGCAATATTTTTTCGGCGCGTTTTAAGCCGTCTGGATTATCATACCGGCAGGTTTGAAATAAAATAGCGCCTAGCACAGCGGCTTTAGAGGCTTTACGGGCAGGGCTTGCCGAATAAAAGCTAGTGACACATTCATGCAAGGCGCTAGCTTCGTCCCATTCTTTCCATTGTTGGTAAAATACCATGGCTAATTGGCGGCAACCTTGAATATCAATATTGCCAGCTTGCAGTTTATCTTTATATTGCAGCATAAATAACATCGTAGGGATAGCGGCTTCGGTATTGGCCCATGAGCAGTTACCAATTTTCTGTGAGCCCAGCGGTAGATAAGTGACCGTAGAAAGCCCTAGCAGCTCTGGCAAATGTTTTTCTATGGCTTCTTTGCTTTGTTTTTTATACAGTAGCGCTTTAATAAATTGTTTATTAAACTGTTCACGGTTATTGATTTGATAGATAACCACGTTGTTTTTTATATTTTGCTGGGCCCTGTCGCAGCGGGCTAACCATCTGCCATATTTAATAAAAGTAATAGCATGCCCTTCATAACCCATGGGAATTAGCAATAACTCATCATCCAAATGTTGGTTGATAGCTTGCTCATGCTCGGCGATGTTGACGCTAAAATGTTGATATTTAATCAAGTCTGTTGCATTGGTATAGGCCTGGATCATCATTTGCATATAACGGTGCATGGGTTGCCAATGTTTGGCAATAAAATGATTTTTATAGCGTTCTAAGGAATAACGCAACATGCCTAAAGTAAACTCTAGAAAAAAACCTTCATAGTCGAGTTCAATAAACTGGCCTTTGGCATTGACGATATCGGCAACACCATAGAGTTCAAGGCGATGGCCCAGCAGCTTAGTATTAATAAAATCTTGCGCAAAACTTAAGTCGGCGCCATATTGATAAAGCAGTTCTTTTAAATCTTTTTGATTGCGCAATAAAGGCTGCATTAATACCGGTTGGCTCGCATTAGAGTAGGCATTAGGGTCGGCGCCTTGTTCTAGCAACATCTGGCAAATAGCCAAGTTATTATTTTCAACGGCCCAATGCAAAGGCGCTCTGCCGCGGGGATCGGCTTCATTGACATTGGCACCGTGTTCAAGTAGCAGTTTAACCACCTCAAGCTTGTTAACAATAATAGCTTCAATCAGTGGTGTGAAGCCATATTCGTCAAGTTCATTGACATCGGCACCTGAGGCGATCAGGGTTGCTACTTCTTGAGTAGTGCCGAATAAAATTCGTTTGGCTAAAGTCATATAATTTTAGAGTATAAAAAACCGTGTATTAGCTAATTGACAAAGTTAAGTATAGTAGAAGATTTAATAGTACTCGCCAACCTATAAATGAGAGCCGTCTCTTGAATTATCCTCTGGTTAAGGTAGGCGCTGAGGATAAGGCCATTTGTTTCTCCAGCCGCTTACGTTGTTGATATTTTAATTGCTCGGCATAGTGCGCGGCTTCTTCTTCGGTCATAAACTCCATGGCAGGATTAACGGCCTGGTCAATACCACTGAAATAAGCGGAGTTTGCTAAAATAGGGTGCGCCTCTTGAGAGTTACCTAGCGCCATCTCTAATTCACCACGCTCGGATAAATTTTGTTGTTGCTTAGCTAACAGACGGTCTTTAGTAATTTCCGTATTAGGCGTTTGACCGTAAATTTTTTCACCTTCTCGGATAGCACCTACCAATTGAGTGAGTATAAACGGTTCTGGGCTAGCAGCGCCACCGCCGGTTTCACTTTCGTCAAAATTTTCAATAGGGTTAATGACAGGAAATTTTTTCTCCAACCTGGCATTGTTATTGATTAATTTTTTTAAATTTTCTGGAGAAAAAGATTTAGTAGATGACATGACTGACTCCAATAAACTCAAGTATAAAGTATAGTGGAGTTTTATTAGACGTCAAATACTGCTGAAAAGAT
>JAQSXL010000028.1 GCA_029256685.1 Gammaproteobacteria bacterium
TTTTGATCTTCGATTAAGTCAATTTGAGTATATAATAAGGGGCCCATTTTCATAAATTGTTCAACTAAGTGACTATTACCCAGTACTGCCTGCATACCTTCGGCCGTACTCGGGAATTTAGCCACGGCTAGCACTTTTCCTTCAATCGCACCAAACTCTTCTTTTTTAGCCGTTGCAGGGCTCACTTGTGCTGACATCCCCACCTGGGCAAGTTTGCCAGTTTGGGCGGGTAAGAAGATCACGGCGTCTAATTGTTCGGCTAAGCCTTCTATACTGACGATTTTATTACCTGGAGCTACGAGAGCGCCGGGTTTGCCGGGTATTTCAATGATACGTCCAAAAGCCGGGCTTTTTACTTCAGTGGCTCTTTTGAGTTTATTTTTTAAAGTATCTAAGTCTCGTTCCTGGGAGGCTATTTTGAGGCTTAAGCTGGTCAGTTTATCCTTATTATTATTAAGCGTGCGTTTTTCCTCAAGTTGACTTGCCATAATCTGATTTTGCAAATTTTGAGTTTCTTGCTTAGTTTTATAATATTGTTGTTCAAGATCGGCTAAGTGTTGTTCGGTAATGATACCACTACTCACTACGGTTCTACGTTGGGCAACGGCCTTTTCCAAAAAATCTAAATATTTTTGGTTATTCGCTATGGTCTGTTCATAGTGTTTGCGTAAGTCACTCGCTCGTTCGATTTCGAGTTGATTATCTGTGGTAATAAAGTTTTGTAAATTAGCATATTCTTGGCGTGACTCAAGCAGTTCAGATTCACTATTTTCCACTTGGCTTTTCAATTCGGGCAGATCTAAATAGGCCACAATTTGGTCTTTTTTAACCTGTTCGCCGGTAAAAACTAAAATAGCTTTAATTCTACCACTTTCGCTGGCAGTCGCGTCAAAGATCCCTTGATTACGGCTAAGTAAGATGCCTTGACCGGTAATTTGAGTGGGAATCCTACCGTAAATACTCCAAATTAGAGTCACTGCTAGCAAGGCGCAAATAGTCAATAGAATCAACCAAGCCCTAGGCGATGTAACGGTAAATAATTGATCAAGTTGCTCGGGATCGGCAAGTTTTTGTAGAGATTTTTGTCGAAAAATATTAGCCATAATTCCTTTTAATAGCAAAAGCTTTAATTTAAAAAGTGTAGTTGGATAGTATTTAAAAAGCAAGGCGCCGAGGCTGTATAAATTATCAGCAATTCCCGCTGAGGCATTTTCTTCTTTATAATCAGTATGTTGCAAATTTAATTTTCGCAAAATTTTTTCAGTATTCTCTTGAGTAATCAATGGGTTATCTGAATATTCGGCGGGAATTACTGATAAATTATCAGCTTTTTCCAAATCGGAGAGGATGAATCAAGAAAGTTGTTGATGGCAGCGATGGAAATTATACAATCAAATTGAGTGTATAATGGAGTGCTGCTATGCTATTAGATAGCTTCAATATATGATGGAGATAAAAATGAGTGAGCAAACCGTAATTGAAATAAATCCGCCTTCAGAAGATTTAGTAAAATATGGTCATATTGTTTATGGCCTGCAGGCATTAGGTTTATTACCTATTATTGGTTTTATCGCGGCTGTGGTGGCGATCATTATTAACTATATTAAATTACCCGAGGTACAGGGCACGTGGCTTGCCTCTCACTTTCGCTGGCAAATTCGAACCTTTTGGTTTAGTTTGTTATGGAACATTGTAGGAATGATTTTGCTTATTGTGCTTATTGGTAAGCTGATCTTGCTGGCCAATTTTATTTGGGTGCTTTATCGCATCATAAAGGGCTGGATATACTTGAATGACAAACGAGAAATGGTTTTTCCTAAGCCTTAGGTTGGCTAGAGAATTTATGCCGACATTGAGCTACCTATACTTCGATTTTGTGAATTAAAATAGCCAATATTTATGATATAAATTCCCAATGCGTTTTGATCAGATCGACATCGATAGAGTGATGTGGTAATTTTTTCAATTTTCCTAAGTAAGGCTTTGTAGGAAATTCTTGCGGAAAGGCTAGCCTTGCGTACCCAATTTGTATAATACTTAATGGTCTCAGCGTGTAAATTCAGTGCTTTTATCACAGGCAAAATTTATAGAAAACAAGGAAAAATTATTTGTATTAGAGGGAATTAATATATCTGATGAAAATCCTATAAGAAGTAAGCACAGTTTGCAAAATTTATCTTGAAAAGCTTGAAGTCTTACTCATTGCCAGTTTGGACTGAATATGCGGGAAAACCCTATATACAAGTTGAGGTTATATTAGCAACAATGTTAATTAAGTGGTCATGCTACCGCTCAGTTAAAGGAGCGGCTAAAATCGTTTTCTAACCCAAAAAATCTATAGCTCAATATAGAGCGACCAAACTTTAGCTATTTTTAAGAATTAAAGTGTTTTGAAAAGCTACGGTTTCATTAGCTATGCCACGCTCCATTATATTAACAAAATCTTCCATCTTTTGATTTTTATAATGTTGAGTCCATCCCTTAACAGTGCGACTATATGCATCTTTTAAATTAATATCAGCTTTATATTGGCATAGAAGCTCTAACATAGGAAGATCATTATTTTGAGCAGCAATAATTGCGGCAAATTCACCTAATGAATTTTTTTCATTAACATATAATTTTAGCTGTTCATCATTTAAAGCTGAGCGTTTACTTTTTAACAATTTTTCCACTAAAACATAGTCCCCAGAATTAACCAGATCAATGAGAGGCACCCTGTCTCTTAATGTAACTGAATTGCTTGTTTTTTTTGTGACGTCTGAATTTAAAAAGAAACTTTCCTTAGCCATATTATTTACCTCATATCAGTTTTTTTAACATAATTATAGTTGAAAAAAATTTAGTTTGCAAAAAACCACAAACACTACAAGTTATACCAATGAGTTATTAATCCCATGTTCCGGTGCGCCACGAAAGCGCCCATTAGCTAGCGGCTGCAAGAGCCGTCGAAAAAGTGCAGATCCAGCACATTTCGTACCGAGTCTTGGGTGAAGCGCCATAGGCGGAGTCAAACCATGCACCCGCATAACCGTCATTGAGCGCAGTCCAGTTGATGGTTTGTGCCCGGGCTAGCAGGGCTTTTGCCTCAGTCAGTTTTTTGGGAATGTGGGTGAAATAATTGTCCTTGTTCCACTAATGTCTGAATAATAGCCTCGGCATAAAGCGCCGCATCACCTATCAGGTAGGTATTCTGGTAAGCGGCTTTCAAACTGCTTAAATGTGCTTTCACTATTTTTTTAAACGTCTCGGTGTCATTGGCATTGCCACTACAGGCTTGCATATAAAAGGGGATGCCTGCTTGATTCTCCGTGATTAGACTCAAGACGACTTGATTCAAATCAGGACGGTGATCTCGGCTATAGCCACGCGTAATTCTTATGCTTTTTGCATCAATATCCTGTTCATATTGTCCATCCAAATGAAAACTCGTAGTATCAAGATTCAGGCTTTTGCACTCAAGCCCCAAGTACTTAATCACGCATAATGCCAATTGCTGATAAAGTTCTGATACTCGGCCTTCATAGAGGGCATCCAAAAAGCGACCCATCAGATCATCATTGATATGCGAAAGTGATATGCCTGCGCCTAACAAGCGCTCTGTCGGTTTCTCTGCAAAATACTCAGGATACAGGTGCAATGTTCTGTTAACAAAACCTAGACCATTGAGGATCATGGCAATTAGTAGTGTCCCGTTGGATA
Source organism: Gammaproteobacteria bacterium (assembly GCA_029256685.1). Taxonomy (GTDB): domain Bacteria; phylum Pseudomonadota; class Gammaproteobacteria; order JAQSXL01; family JAQSXL01; genus JAQSXL01. The sequence continues at coordinate 3,703 of JAQSXL010000028.1, forward strand.
TATTACTTTTATGTGACGTTTTTGGGAGGTTTGTATTAATGACTTCGTCAAGGCCAACTTCTTTGCAAAAGCCAGCAACAAGCCCAAGGTGATCCAAGCGTGTGACATTAAAACGTGAGACATCCATACTTGTCTTCCCAAAAGACGTAATAGATCAAAATCAGTTCTACCTGCCACGCCCTAACTTCAAAAAATTAATTCGGAAAGTTACTGCGGAATGACAGATTAATAAAATGTGTCTAAAAACCAAAGTCTTTTAACAGCTATTCATAAGATTGCAACAAAGTTAATAACACTCTGCATCCAATATTGAGCTGAAGTACAACTTAAATAGTCTTTATGTATTAAATTACTGCCAGCTTGTATAAGCAGTGGCCAATATGGCTAAAACATATTTCTAAAACATCTTAAAGCACCGTTTGCTAATTTATTATAGGGTACCTTGTCCTTATGATCCTAATCTACGTCGATAAATAATAGTATCTAAAATACAGCAAGTACATTTAATAATATTATTAGCGAATTAAAAAAACAAAATTCTAGACTATGCTTAATTTTATATACTTAGCTGACGTCAAGTGTTTTTCACCAAAATAATAAGTAAAAGAGGTAGCTGATTGTGAAAAGGCAAGGCGAATTTAAAGGGTCTACTAGCAAAATCCTTAAAATTACTACAAATATTGGGGCCCAAGAGCATAAATCCCAGCACAGTAAACCAAAAGATAGAATTACCATTGGTTTGTATAGTAACGAAGAGATAATTACTGACAATTTACTTCATGAAAGTAGTCATGATTATAATAAGAGTTGCCTTGCTGAAGTTGATAATATTGCAAAAATACATCAAGGGTTTATCAATGGCATAAATGAAATTAATAAAAAAATGGCTGAAAAATCGCAAGATGATATAGATGATGTTATACAATACGAATACCCTGAAATCGTTGTATTAATAAACTTAATACCTGATTGGGGCAAAGGTAGTAATTATGAGAATGAAAAGTATATTGAAGCTAAAAATGCCTTGTTAAAAGCATTTCAGGATAAATTGAATGCAAATAACTTACATGAGATTATGTTAAAATACTTCTATGAAGATAACTTACGTCCAAGTGAAAAAGATTATCTACAAGGGCTCATTTCTAAGGGCAGTAACGCGGACATGATAAAAACGCATGCAGTTATCGATCCTGAAAATAGAAAAAGGCGACATTTGCAATTAGACAGTAATACAAAAATCTCAGATTACAAAGAATTTTACGCTCAAACATTTGCTAATCCCGAGCAATATGATGCCCTCAATGCAAGTTACTATGATCCTGATACGGGCTACATATCTGCTCATAATAAAATAGTTTATACCTATCCTGAAGGAAAGATTGCTGAGAGTCTTGAAAAACGGCATTTAGAATACTGTGAGCTCCATAAAGATGATGTTGGCGCTGAAAAAACCGAAAAAAATTCAATCTATGCAAAGGATTTTACCGTTAGTCTAGCTTCATCTGAAGTTGGCTTGACTGAGAAATATTCCATTACTGATTCAAGAGATATATATGTTGCAAAACTGGATAAGCCTGAATATCGGATAACTAAAAACGTCATAACTACGGTTAATCAATCTTGGGCATCACCTGCTAATGATAGTAACATAGATGACGATGAACGGCTTGTATTAGAAGAAAAAAAACAAAAACTAGATAAACTTAAGAAGTTACCAGCCATAAAGGCAGGTGACGACATATTTGATTATGCAAGCTTTATAACAACACAAAACAAATACACAAGGCCCCTGGTACAGCACAAAATTACAACTAATAATCCTTATGATACTAGCGCTGCATATAATCAGTTAATGAACATTTCAAATGTAGAGAGTGAAAAAAAAGTGGCTTAAAGGCTTTATTGTAAATGTTGCGGAAAAAGAGCCAGAAATGCTAGAAAAATTACTAGGTGAAATTCGACCCACACCAGAAGCTGTAAGTTTTTATGGCGAAGTGTTTGAGCTGGATAATTGTAATGCAGGTAACATGGTTCATTTAATTAAGAATAAGTTAGGCGTAGATATTCATACAGAAAATGTTAATAATGAACAAATAAGCCAATTATCACAGTAAAAAATTACGACACTAATCAATTAAGAGTATGCGCCAAATATTTTTAATGCTGGAAAATACATGTATTCTGGCTTACCCTCTATAGTAGCTTTTTTTCAATTAAGGGTCTTTGACTATCGTCTGGCGTAGTAGGATGGCTTGGCTCAGTTTCATATTGCTCAATCGTTTGCTCTTTGTTAAAAAAAACCTGTCGACAGATTTTGAGTTAGTCATATTTTATGCTTCATTTTAAAAAAAGTAGAAAATAACACCCAGCAAGAAAAGGCCTGTTTTTTACCAGACCAATAGCAAAACTAGCACCCTTGATTTTACAAGATTTGTGCAGTAAAGAAACGCTGAAAATAAAACATAATTAATTATATACCCTATTGCCTAGTGTTTTCTAACTTTCAAATTAGGTCGAAACCTCATCAATATCAATCATATCAAAACCGAGATACCATCTTGATTGTGCCCGCTGGTTCAATTATGTAAGCATGAATCCATCCTAACCAATTGCAATACAGCTTACAAAACTATTTATTATGTTATATAATATATATTATAGAGTATATAAATGAAGGGGTGAGTATGTCAAAAGTGATGTTTTCTCTGCCTAAGCAGCTGGTTTCCCGAATGCGGGTTTTTATCCCCGAAGGGGAGCGAAGCGAGCTGGTGGCCAGCTTGCTGGAAAAAGAAATACAGTTGCGTGAGCAAAGGCTTTATCAAGCGGCTACCGAGTTAGAAGCGTGTAGAGGTCTTGGCCAAGAAATGGTTGAGTGGGATCAGGCGTTTGGCCAGGATGGTTTACATGAGATATAAGCGCGGTGAAGTGTATTTAGTTGAAGAGCATGGCACGCAAGGTCATGAGATTAAAAAAACCCGTCCTTGGGTGCTGGTGGGCGCTAATCCGATTAATGCTGCCCGTAGTACGGTGTTGGCTGTTCCTTTATCCACGCAAGCCAAAGAAATACCGGGATTAAGTGTTAAAGTGTATCTTAATAACAGTTTTTCCTATGCCGTACTCGATCAGCTGAGGGCGATTGATAAAAAGCGTTTGATTCGGCTAGAGGGTGAGCTGAATATCCATGAGCTAGAATTGATCGAAGCCGGTTTAAAACAGATACTTTGCTTATAAAATACTATGAAAAATTATTGGTCATGTTCAAAATTTGCTGATTGGCTTCGAGGTATGCCTAAGCTAGAAGCAGGCACAATAGAAGAATGGAATGCCTGGAAATAAGGCAGCCAAACAAAAGAAATTTCGTTATTGGCTGGCCGAAGACGGAGTCGACTGTCTTCAAAGTTTTGTCTATTGGCCTTTATCGGCCAGCTTTATCAAATAGAACGGGAGGGCAAAGACCTGACCTATGAACAACGCTACCAGCATCGCCAGCAATACAGTCAATCTATTCTGGATAAATTCAAGTTGTGGTTGGATGAACAAACGACCTTGCCCAAAAGCCCACTCGGTAAAGCCATTGCATGACCAGAACAATATTCGTAGTAGTGATGAAGGAGCTGTAATGGCTTTGGAACGAAGGGATATGGATCACCGAATTGCACATGACACAACTTCAAAAAAATAAGAATGATGTACTGATGCAAAGAAAAGCATTTGAGATCCCAAAAACCTTGGTATGGAAATCCTATCAAGAAGTTCGCAAAAATAAAGGTGCGCCAGGCTGTGATGGACAAACCATCAAAAGGCTATAGCGAATCGGTATAATGCAACGCTACGTGGTTGGATTGAGTACTATGGCAAATTCTGGTATCGAAACTTTAGTTATCGTTTCTGGAGCATGTTTCAATCAAGACTTGTAAAGTGGATGAAAGCAAAACATCGAATATCAACGAAGAAAGCTGAGTATAAATTGTTGTTACTGAGAAAAGAACAGCCAAAGCTGTTTGCGCACTGGGATTTACTTCGTGGTTCAAATGTGTGATCAAGAGCCGTATGACATGAGAGTGTCACGTACGGTTCTGTGAGCTGAAATTCCCTTTGGCTGACTCGACTTGCCGGTAGTGATAAGGGTGGAGAAGCCGCTGTGATTATCTACAGCCTGATTGAAACCGGCAAGACGAACCATATTAACACCTTTGATTATTTGAAGGATGTGCTAATGCGCTTGCCTACGACCAAGATGAAAGACATTAAATCCTTGTAGCTCTTACTTTATAGTCGTGAGTCAATGCCTAGGGAGGGTTGTTTAATGGGAAGAGAATTACGTGAAGCCAAATTATATAGAATAAAGCTTAGGAAAATATTAAATGTGAGCTTCAACAATCGGTAAAAAATAATTTTCTACCGATTGTTGAATAGCTTAAGCCTCTAAATCGTGTGGTTTGTCACCCAAATAATAATCTAGGGTTTGCTTTAAGGCACTGCGCATATCGGTTTTCGGCTCCCAGTCTAAATGCTTTTTAGCATTGGCAATAGAGGGTACACGCGCAGAAACGTCCTGATAACCCTTGCCGTAATAGTCATCGGCAGGTACCTCTATAATTTTAGTTTGCTGCGCATGGGCTAGATAGTTTGGATATTCCTTAATGAGTTCAACCAACGTATAAGCAAGTTCACGAATTGAAATATCATTATTAGGATTGCCAATGTTAAAAATACGCCCAGTTGCACAATTATCTTTATTTTCAATAATGCGAATTAAGGCATCGATACCATCATCAATAAAGGTAAAGCTACGGCGTTGTTGCCCGCCATTTACCAATTGAATATCTTTGCCGTGTAAAATGTTACTGATGAATTGAGTTAAAACCCTTGAGCTGCCTTCTTTTTGATCAAACACGTTATCAAGCTTGGGACCAATCCAATTAAATGGCCTAAACAAAGTGAAAGGTAAACCATGTTTTTCACCATAAGCGAAAATAATCCTATCCATTAATTGCTTAGAGCAAGAATAGATCCAACGTTGCTTTTGAATAGGGCCTAACACTAAATTTGAAGTTTCTTCATCAAATTCATTGTCTGTACACATGCCGTAAACTTCAGAGGTAGAGGGAAATACCACTCGCTTTTTTAAGGCAACGCATTGACGGACAATAGCCAGGTTAGCTTCAAAGTCTAGCTCAAAAACCCGCAAGGGATCTGATACGTAAGTTGCTGGGGTTGCAATAGCGACAAGGGGCAGCACCACGTCACATTTTTTAATATGGTAGGCTATCCATTCTTTATTAATGGTAATATCACCCTCGATAAAATGAAAACGTGGGTGCTCGAGGTAATGGTGAATTTTATCCGTTGCCATATCCATCCCATAAATTTCCCAGTCTTTTTCAACGAGAATATGGCGGCTTAAACTATTACCGATAAAACCATTAACACCCAAAATTAGTACTTTTAAACTCATTTTTTATTCCAGTTTCAATCAATTTGTCATCCCGCGGTTTGACTGCAGGAGCCATTATTTTTTCTACTTTATTTAATCTCTGTGGTTAAGTCACGGGATATTAACGTAGAAATAGTAGAAAATATTTCAATCTTTCTTTTGCAAAATATTTTTAATGATATAACGTGGCCGTTTGCGTATTTCTTGGTAAATGCGTCCAATGTATTCACCAATGATGCCTAGTCCCATTAGGCCGATACCTACCAAAAAATACATAAAGGCGAATAAAGTAAACAGACCATCTGCTTCTGGTCCAACTATGACCCGGCGCAATAACATATAGACCACTAATAGACCGCTTAATAATGACACTAACATGCCTATCAAGGTAAACCATTGCAGAGGTGCCAAAGAAAAGCCAGTCACTAAATCGAAATTATAACGAATTAGCTTATAAAAGTTATAATTTGATTTACCTGCTTCCCGGGCTTCGTGTTTGATGCCAAGCTCACCCGGATTTGCAGCATAGGTGTGCGCAAGCGCCGGGATAAAGGTTGAGGCCTCATCACAATTAACCATTAAATCCACAATATTCCGTCTATAGGCTCGTAGCATAGAACCTTCATCTTTCATGGTCAAATTAGGCGCGATCCAGGTGCGGAATTTATTATGTAGGCGTGAAACGAGAAGGCGCCATGCGCTGTCTTTTCTGTCCATGCGGTAACTGCCTACCACATCATGTCCCTTTTCCATCATTTCCACAAAGCGTGGAATTTCTTCGGGTGGATTTTGCAGATCGGCATCCATGGTAATAATAATTTCGCCACGCACGTTGGCAAAGCCAGCCATAATGGCCATGTGTTGGCCAAAATTACCATTAAATTCAATAACTCGAATTTGTTCGGGCCTACGCTGGTGTAGTTCGGCTAAAATTTGACTAGAGCGATCCTTGCTACCGTCATTGGTTAAAATGATTTCATAAGGTTTACTTATGGAGTCCATGACTGTGGTTAAGCGATGATATAAGGTTTCTAAGCTTGCTTCTTCATTATAAACAGGGATAACCACACTAATATAAGGCTTAATCATCAAATACTCCTATTTAAAACTTTAGCCATAGTAGTAATCACACGTTCTTGTTCGCTATCTGTCATGCTAGGGAACAAAGGTAGGCTTACGATTTGTTGCGCTACCTTTTCAGCAATGGGGAAATCACCGGTTTTATAGCCAAATTCTTGTTGATAAAAATGAAACAAATGAGCGGCTTGGTAATGATAACCAATTCCAATGTTGGCTTCCTTCATCGCCGCAATAAATTCATCGCGACTAAGCGGGGCCTTATCGGTTAATAACGGGTTGTAAAGATGCCAAGAGTGTTTATGTGCATAAGCCGGAAGAGTGGGTAACTCCCATTCTGGCCAGTCTTTAAGGGTTGCTTGATAACGCTGTACCAATTGAGTACGGCGCTCAATAAAACTATCTAATTCCGGCAGTTGATGAATACCAAGCGCTGCCTGAATATCCATCATATTGTATTTAAAACCAGGTGCCATGACATCGTAGTATTGGCTGCCATTTTTACTAAACCGATTCCAGGCATCTTTGCGGTCAATGCCATGAAAGCGCATGCGGGTAATAAAATCAGCGATGGCGGGATCTCGGGTTGCAATACAACCCCCTTCACCTGTGGTCATATTTTTATTGGGATGAAAGCTGAAAACTTGAATATCGCCAAAGCTACCTAAGATTTTCCCTTTATAATGCGTGCCTATGGCTTGGGCTGCATCTTCTATCACCCTTAAATTATGCTGCTTAGCAAGTTCATAGATGGGATCAAGGTCAACAGGAAGCCCCGCGAAATGTACCGGCATGATCACTCGGGTACGTGGCGTGATAGCCGCTTGAATTTTAGCCACGTCAAGATTGCGGGTATGAGGTTCAATATCTACCAAGACAGGTTTGCCACCGGCTTGTACGATGGTATTTAAGGTGGCGACAAAGGTATAAGGGGTGGTAATAACTTCATCACCTGGCTGTAAATCAAGTGCCAGCATAGCCAAATGTAAGCCTGCGGTTGCCGTTGATAGGGCCAATACATAGGGGGCCTGTAAGTATTCTTGCAACATTTCTTCAAAGCGTTGTACCCGAGGGCCTGTAGTTATCCAGCCCGATTTTAAACAAGCAACTACTTCATCAATAGCCGCTTGACTTAAGGCTGGTTTTGCAAAAGGTAAAAAATCCTGGCTCATTATGTACCTATTAGGAAATAAAGGATAAAACACTCATAATAATTGGTCACGAAATTATACCATTTCATTATTTGGGATAAATGGTATTACGACCACAAATGCAGCAAAATATACCACTCTTACCCCGGGTTGACTAGTTGTTTCTATGTCTAAGACTTATGGTTTGTTGCTTATTAGCACATCGCGATTGGTTTGTCCTAAAATATGAAATGGCCATAAGTTTTCTATTTGTAACCGGGCTAAATTTTTTTTGTTAGTGATAAGAAATATTCTAGAAGGATTCTGCCAGCGTTTTTTTAACTCGACACTATCGATCATCCAAGCGCTAGCGTCCTGGTAACGCATGCCATCGGCTAATTCTTCTTGGGTATTGACTACCGTAAGTTGTTTTTGTAAATAAACCGGTAGATCTTGATAATAATGATAATAGCCTATTACCTCTACATCTTTGGTGAGTAACGGTTGGATAATGTCTGCCAGGGGTTTTGTGTAGCGATCATCTAGCTTGGGTAACCACAGTAAGGCCGTACTAAAGATTAACATATGAGTTAATGCGCAACTAACCACTAGGCTAATTAATTTCCTATGATAGTAAAAAAAACTATTGATAACAGCATTGAGGATAAAACCTATAGCCAAATAATACAGTGAATTTACCGGTATATTGCTGGGTAGTTTTGCGGAAAAATGTTCAGCAAAAACCATTAAACCAATAGCTAATAAAATAGAGGTTGCAATAATGATTAGCCAATTGATTTTAATACCCCTATTAATAGTTTTGCTTAACTGTTCAGTTAAATAATGACCGGTCAGTAAAGCCATTGCCGGCCAGATAGGTAAAATATAAGGGATAAGCTTAGAGTTAGAAAACGAGTAAAAGCCTAAAATTAAGCCAAACCAAAGTAGTAAATATAAAGTTATTTTATCCTGTTTTAAGCCGCGCCAGTTTTTAATTAATCGTTGGCATAATGCTTGAAACAATAGGCCGGTCCAGGGGAAAAAACCTAGGAGCAAGATAAGTAAAAACCACCATGCTGGTTGATAATGTTTAGCTAATAAAGTGGTATAACGTAAAATATGCTGTTCAATGATATAGTAGTGAAAAAATTCGGGGTTATTTAACTGCATTAATAAATGCCAGGGCAGGGCAATGACTAAAAATAGGCCTATTCCAGAAAACCAATAGAACCGCTTTAATTGCCGCCATTCATTGTTGATCAATAACCAAGCGAAGATAACTAAACCAGGTAAAGCGATCCCAATTAAGCCTTTAGTTAATAGTGCTAATGCCGCGAAAAAATACATACTCCAGAGTAGATAACGCCTTAATCGTCCCGCGGGAAACTGCATGGCCAAGATGAAAGACAACAAGGTCGCCGAAATAAAAACGGAGACAGCCATGTCTAAAGTGACATAATGCCCCATGATAAAGTAAAGTAGGCTACTTGCTAATATAATACTGCTAAACCAGGCGGTTGTTCTATTATATAGAGCTCGTCCTGTAACATAGGTCATTAAACAGCCTAGTATAGCTAAGATAGCGGTAGGAAGACGCCAGGCCCAAAGATTATAACCGAATAATTTAATCGCACCGGCTTGCAACCAATAAAATAAGGGGGGTTTTTCTAGATATTTAATATAATTTAAGTGGGGAGTAATAAAATCTCCGGTTTCTAACATTTCACGAGGTATTTCTACATAACGAGCTTCATCGGGAACAGCCAGAAACCTACTCGCTAAAAAAAGTGAATAGAGGCCGCCAATTAGCAAGATAAGCCAAAGTAGGTCATAGAACCAGGTTTTATAAGTGCGGATCATGTTGCGTAATTCTGGATGGATATAATTTATGATGATAGCAGTTTAAACAATTTAGCTGGCAATTCATATAGCCTCATTTAAAGATTTTTTACCTAAAATCCACAAAAAATGTTATTATTAAGTTGTTAGCAATAGTTATCAACTTAATCGCAGAATACGTGAAAATAAGCTCGTAAACTAAGGAGGTTACTATGGAACATTATCAAGGTATTTTAGGGCTGCTTGTTTTAGTGCTAGACGTATGGGCTATTGTTACCACTTTAACGAGTGGTGCAACCGTAGGTACTAAAGTTTTATGGACAGTCTTAATTGTTTTATTACCCATTATCGGAGTTATCTTGTGGTTCTTAGTAGGACCTCGCGCAGCTAGAATTTAATCTGTTTGTTGTTTGCTTAAACGGATTAGCGGTTTAATAGTTGTACCTTGAATGGCAATCGAAAAAATAACGACTGCATAGGTCATGGCTAAAATAAGATTGCGATAAGGGCTGGGCGGCAACGCTAGCGCAAGGGCAACTGCTAAACCGCCTCGTAAACCTCCCCAGGTGAGAATTTTTATTGAATGGGGTGCATATTGTTCTTTTAGTTTAAATAAACTTAAGGGCGCAGCAACAGTCAAAAAGCGCACCAATAATACCAGTAGAATGGCGAGGGCGCTGGCAATGAGTTCTTGAGAGGTTATTTTAATAACGAGTAATTCAAAACCGATCAAGAAAAATAGCAGGACATTTAGGACTTCATCGACCAATTCCCAAAAGTTATCCAGGTTTTCTTGGGTTTTAACCGACATAGAAAATCGTCTACCATGATTTCCGATTAGAATCCCAGCGACTACCATAGCCAAAGGGCCTGAGACCTTAATGCTTTGCGCAAGCGCATAACCACCGGTGGCAATACTCAAGGTAATTAAAATCTCTAATTTGTGATCGTCAATAGATTTTATAAGCCAATAACCAACCAGTCCCAAGCCCAAGCCATAAAGTATGCCACCACAGGCCTCTTGTAAAAATAATACACTAATACTTTCCCAGGTAGTTGTACTATCAGTAAAGGCTATTTGGTAAATGGTTAAAAATAATACAATCCCAACCCCATCGTTAAACAATGATTCGCCCGCGATACTAACGCCTAATTTACGAGGAGCTTTGACTTCTTTACACATGGCAAGAACGGCGATGGGATCGGTAGGCGAGATAAGGGCACCAAACAGCAGACAATAAATGAAGCTAATAGGAATATGGAGTGCATTAAGTAAATAGTAAGTGAATATACCCACCAGCAAGGTAGAGGCAATGGTGCTAAAGGTTGCAAGTGTAAAAACTTCCCACTGACGTTCTTTTAAATCGTTAATATTGACATTGAGTGCGCCAGCGAATAATAAAAAACTTAGCATGCCATTCATCAACAGATGATAAAAATCTATCCTAGCCAGGATCTGGGCAACTTGTTGCTGTAGATGGGTATAACCAAATTGACCGGCGATGATAAGACCTAAGGAGAGTAAGAGAGAAGATAGCATAATAGCAATAGTGGGTTGTAGATGAATATAGCGATGATTAATATAAGCGACCACGACGGCGGACGTTAAGACTAAAGACATCAAGGTGTATATATCTATCATAATTGCGTTCCCACAGAGTTATTAATAAGTATCCGAGCCTCTGCCGGTGGCGCGTATGCTAAAAACCCATGCACATGCGGTTTATGAGCACGGCGGGAAGAGCGATACAGAACCTAAGTCATTGATACTAAGCGTTAGACTCAAATGCTTATTTAGGTAATACTTGACTTGGCAGCATAAGCTATTAATATTGCCTGATAATCTTACCGATGACAATAAAGACTATGCCGATTAAGACTCTCCGCAAATTTATTAAGTTAGAAGCTGCAAGTGGTATTATCCTGTTATTTTTTGCCATTCTAGCACTGATTTTAGATAATTCACCTTTTTATCATTACTATGAAATGGTTTTAGATGCGCCTTTTGCCATTCAATTTGGCACGTTTAGCTTAGCTAAACCCGTGTTAACGTGGATTAACGATGGCCTAATGGCCCTATTTTTCCTATTAGTTGGATTAGAAATAAAAAGGGAGATGCTGGAAGGAGAATTAAATTCTATTCCAAAAATGGTTTTACCCGGGATTGCCGCTTTAGGTGGCATGTTACTACCCGCATTTATCTACGCTGCTTTCAATTGGCATAATCCAGATTATTTACGTGGCTGGGCTATTCCAACCGCTACCGATATTGCTTTTTCTTTAGGATTATTAGCTCTTTTAGGTAGCAGGTTTTCTGGTGCTTTAAAAGTGTTTTTAACCGCGTTGGCAATTTTGGACGATTTAGGGGCGATTATTGTCATTGCAATTTTTTATACGGCTGATTTATCTTGGTTAGCATTAGGTCTTGCGGGAATTTGCTTAGCCTTATTATTTTTATTAAACCGCTTAGGTGTTACAAGTTTAACGCCATATGGTTTAGTTGGATTTGTTTTATGGGTTTGTGTATTAAAATCCGGCGTACATGCTACTTTAGCAGGTGTTGCTCTAGCCCTGGCAATTCCATGTAAAACCAGTAAAAATCAGAATTTTTCACCGTTGCGTAAATTAGAGCATCATTTACATCCTTGGATAGCCTTTGGGGTTTTACCTTTATTTGCTTTTGCTAATGCGGGAATTAATTTTAAGGGAACTACGCCGGCCATGTTAATACATTCCATTCCTTTAGGCATCACCTGTGGTTTACTGTTTGGTAAGCAATTAGGTGTGTTTGGCGCCTGTTGGCTAGCTGTAAAAGCTAAAATTGCTAAATTACCCGATGGGATTAGCTGGAAGCAACTTTATGGCGTAGCAGCCCTCTGCGGGATTGGCTTTACCATGAGTTTATTTATTGGCACCTTGGCTTTTGATGAAACCGCTAATCTTGATTACGCCCGGTTGGTAAGAATAGGTGTGTTTAGTGGCTCAATTTTATCGGGTGTATGCGGTTATCTTGTACTGAGTTTGGTAAGTAAGAATAAAAGTTAATCTCAAGCTGACCATAGGTGGGTCATCTGCAATCTGTTATAATAAAATAATGATCACTTGTGAATTATAAACAATAAGTTAAGTGAACTATTGGAGGTGTATTTCAATGGTTCTTAATCTACTTATCAACCGAATTATTATTGTTTTATGTCTTGTTTCGACAGTGGCGCGGTTTGCTTTAGATAGCTTTTTGCCCTCTCTGCCAAGCATTGGTGCAGCCTTTGATATTTCTTCTGAGGAAACTCAACTCACGATAACCGTTTATTTAGCTGGTTTTGGATGTTCACAGTTATTGTATGGCCCACTATCCGATAGATTTGGCCGCAAAAAAATATTAATCGCGGGATTTATTATTTTTATTGCGGGCAGTTTATTTTCTGCAGCAGCGGATTCGGTTGCTATTTTGTTATTAGGCAGATTAATCGCTGGCATTGGTTGTGGAGCCGCTGGCGTTATCAATAGAGCTATTGCGCGCGATCAGTATACCGGAGCCACATTTGCAAAAGTATGGTCCTATACTACAACTACTTTGGTTATTACTTTAATTATTGCA
>JAQSXL010000190.1 GCA_029256685.1 Gammaproteobacteria bacterium
ATTGGTTGGGCTTGGCCTTTTTAACTGCAGGTAGTATCTCGTTAATCAAACATTTAGTCGGATTTGCAAGACCCGGCGGCTTGCTAATGACTTCTACAGAACATTCTTTTCCAAGTGGACACACCACTTTAACCATTGCTTTATATGGATTTTTGTGTGTGCTATTTGCACAGGGGATGGGTAAAACCGCTAGAAAATGGATCAAATATGCCGTTAGTAGCATTACTTTTTTAGTGGTGTTCTCTAGATTGTATTTAGGCGCTCACTGGTTATCGGATATCATTGGAAGCGTATTATTAGGCTTAATTTGCTTGATGTTAGTGACTCTTTCTTACCATCGCCAGGAAGTACCTAAAATTCCAAGTCTAAAGTTATTTGGAGTGGCTGTCTTAACACTCATTATATCAACCACAGTTTATTTCTTAACCTGTCATCAACGGGATCAATATAATTATCAATTATATTGGCCTTCACAAACCATGGCTGTTAACAATTGGTGGCAGCAAGAGGCTTCACCCGTAATTTATCGCACCGATCGATTCAATGAGCCCGATGAGGTATTAAATATTCAATGGCTAGGAAAGTTAGCGACCATTGAAAAAAAATTAGCAGCTCAAGGTTGGTACAAGGTGCCTAAAACCAATTTGAATGAGATTATTAATCGTATTGCAGCGAAGGATAGACGTCAGCAGTTGCCCTTACTCTCAAATTTGTATAACGATAGATCGCCATCCTTAGTGATGGTTAAGAAAACTGAAGATGAAGATTTATTGGTGGTGCTGCGGTTATGGCATTCGGGATATACGCTTATGCAACCCGATATGCATCTATGGTATGGTAGCATAAATTATAACAAGCTTTGGCATCGCGCTTTGTTTAGAAAAAAGCGTACGGCCAATGCTAATCCTTCTATGCTAGCGTCAGATATATTATTGCAAGACATTGAACGAACATTTGATTATAAATGGATAGATTATACTTACCCTAGTTCATTAAATATGCTGGCTAGCAATACCAATGATAAACGTGTTTTATTAGTTAAAGATTGATTGTAACCATGAGTATTAAAATCCCCCAATTTACCTCGGCCCATGTAATAGTTGTTGGTGACGTTATGCTTGACCGCTATTGGCATGGGGAAACTATGCGTATTTCTCCCGAAGCACCAGTACCCATCGTTAGGGTGCAGCAAAGCGAAGAACGACCAGGCGGAGCAGGAAATGTCGCATTAAACCTAACCGCCTTAGATTGTACAACCTCCTTATTTGGCCTTTGTGGAAAAGATGAAGCAGGGCAGTTATTAGAAAATAAGCTGTTAGCAGCGGGGATAACTTGTTTTTTTCATAGAGATGAACAATTTCCTACCGTTACCAAGTTAAGAGTTTTGAGCCAGCACCAACAGCTTATTCGTTTAGATTTTGAAGAACCCTGGCGTTCTACAAAAGCCGATAATTTGTTGCTCGCTTACCAACAACAGCTTAAACATGCGCAGGTAGTTATTTTATCCGATTATGCTAAGGGAACCTTGGCCGATCCTCAACCATTTATTCAACTTGCCCGTAAAGCAAAAGTCCCGGTATTTATTGATCCTAAGGGCACAGATTATCAGCGTTACCAAGGCGCTACTATGTTAACTCCAAACCGCAAAGAATTTGAGGCCGTCGTTGGAGTTTGTCATTCCGAGCATGAGTTATATACAAAGGGTATAGAACTATTGCAAAAACTAGAGCTTGAAGCTTTGTTAATAACTCGCGGCGAGCAAGGCATGACCTTATTACGAGCTAACTGCCCGGAATTACATTTACCGGCATTTAGTCATGAAGTTTATGATGTGACGGGTGCAGGCGACACGGTGATAGCCACTTTAGCGGCAGCTGTCGCGGCGGGTAGTGATTTGGAAACCGCAATCAATATTGCCAATCATGCCGCAAGTATTGTGGTAGGTAAGCTGGGGGCTGCCACCGTGAATATTGCGGAATTACGCCGGACTGTACAAAAAGATAAACGTGCTAGGGGAATAGTTAATGAGGAGCAGCTCTTATTAGTACTTGACTATGCCCGGGCGAATGGGGAGCGTATAGTCGTAACCAATGGTTGTTTTGACATCATCCACGCAGGACATATTGCCTATCTTGAACAAGCTAAACAATTGGGTGATAGATTAATTGTTGCGGTAAATGAGGATGATTCTGTTAAACGTTTAAAGGGAAGCGAAAGACCCATCAATACCTTGGCCAGGCGCATGGCGGTTTTAGCTGGCTTAAGTGCCGTAGACTGGGTCATTTCATTTTCTGAGGATACGCCTGAGCGAATTATTCAAGCCATAAAGCCTGATGTTTTAGTTAAAGGTGGCGACTATAAGATAGAACAAATTGCAGGCGCTGCTTTCACCATGGCTAACGGTGGTGAAGTGAAAATTTTAAATTATATTGATAACTGCTCCACAAGCCATATGATCGAAAAAATTAGGGGAGCATAATAATGATTATAGTCACAGGTGGGGCGGGTTTTATTGGTAGCAATCTTGTTAAAAGTCTGAATCGGCAAGGCAGACGCGATATTATTGTGGTTGATAATTTAACCGATGGCGCTAAGTTTGTGAACTTGGCCGATTGTGAGATTATGGATTATCTCGATCAAGATGCCTTTTTAAATAAAATTAAAACCAATCATCAGTTTAACCAAAAAATCCAAGCCATTTTTCATCAAGGGGCTTGCTCTGCTACGACCGAGTGGAACGGACGCTATATGTTAGATAATAATTATGAATACTCAAAAGTATTACTGCATTATTGTCTTGATAACCGCACCGCCTTTATATACGCATCCAGTGCAGCGGTCTATGGTTTGGATACTCATTTCAAAGAGCAATCCGCCTATGAGAAACCCTTGAATGTATATGGTTATTCGAAACTGTTATTTGATCAATATGTGAGGCGTCATTTACCAGCCGCGTTAAGCCAAATTGTTGGCTTACGTTATTTTAATGTTTATGGGCCGCGTGAGCAGCATAAAGCTGCGATGGCCAGTGTGGCTTGGCATTTTAATAATCAAATAAAAGAGCAGGGTAAGGTTAAGTTGTTTGCAGGTTGTGATGGCTATGCCAATGGTGAGCAACGGCGTGACTTCGTTTTTATTGAGGACGTGGTTAAGGTCAATTTATGGTTTTTAGACCATCCTAATAAATCGGGTATTTTTAATGTAGGTACCGGCCGCAGTCAAAGTTTCAATGAGATGGCGAACGCGGTTATTAATTGGCATGGTAAAGGTGAAATTGAGTACATCCCCTTTCCCGACCATTTAAAGAGTCATTATCAAAGCTTCACCCAAGCCGATATAAGTGCCTTGCGAGAAGTGGGGTATCATGATGAATTTGCTAAGGTTGAAATAGGAGTAGCCGCCTATTTAGATTTAATCAATCAAAAACCAGCCTAAATTCGCTGTAAAATAATAGGGATTGCAAGAGCATTAATCTAGGGTTTGTTATCTTATACCTTTCCTACTAATAAATCTTCCCTTGCCAGGGCATAGGGGTAATGCCAACACGCTGTGAATACCTCCTTGTACGCTCTATAGTTTTTCATCCTTGAAAAACAAGGTTGGC
>JAQSXL010000191.1 GCA_029256685.1 Gammaproteobacteria bacterium
ATAGAATACCATTTGGGCTGCAGTGAATGAATATAATAGAACAACTATTCATTGAATTCATTGGCTGACCAGGTATTATTATTAAATTTTTAATAGGCTTTCTTCCATGTCGGCAAAAAAATCACATAATACTAGTATAGAAACTTATAAACGGCTGCTTAAATACGTACGTTCACATTGGCTGATATTTGTAGTCGGGATGGTAGGGGTTGCTTTATCATCTTGTATTGATGCGGCTTTTGCTTGGATGCTTCAACCCATTTTAGATAAGGGTTTTATCGCTAGGGATATCTCTTTCATAAAATGGGCTCCTTTGCTCATTATCTTAGGATTTGCCTTCCGAGGGATTACCAGTTTTATTGCCGATTACTGTATTGCCTGGGTTGGGCGCACGGTCGTTATGGCGTTACGCCAAGACTTATTCAAGCATGTCCTGCATTTACCGGCTGCTTTTTATGATCAATATAGCTCGGGACAAATTATTTCCACTTTAATTTATAATATTGAACAAGTATCAAGAGCTTGTACCGATGCCATAGTTACTATAGTAAGAGAAAACTTTTTGATAGCGGGTTTAATCGGGGTAATGTTGATTAACAGTTGGCAACTAACCTTATTATTTGTGATAACCGTGCCCATTTTGGCAATGATTGCACGATATTCCAGCAGGCGCTTGCGTCGTCTGAGCCATCAGGTGCAAGGTGCAATGGGCGATGTAACGCATGTCACCGAAGAGGCGGTTGAAGGTTACCGGGTAGTCAGGTTATTTGGGGGCGAAAATTATGAGATTGAAAAATTTAATAAGGTGACTCACTATAATCAGCAACGTGAGATGAAAGCTATTGCAACGAGTGCCTTAACTTCCCCCGTGGTACAAATGATAGCCGGTTTTGTTATTGCGGCTACCATTTTCTTAGCCACCTTACATACCTTTCAAATCAGTGCGGGGGCTTTTACCTCCATGGTGGCAGCCATGTTAGCCATGCTAAAACCCATGCGTAATTTAACCAATGTTAATAGTTCATTGCAGAAAGGGATTGTGGGTGCGCAAAGTATTTTTGAATTACTTGACCTTCCGGCTGAACCCGATACTGGAACCAAGGAATTAATCAGGGCAAAAGGTGAAATAGCTTTTGAAAATGTGGAGTTTAATTACGCTTCTGGTAAGTCGGTTTTACATAATATTAATATCCATATTAAACCCGGCCAAACCATTGCATTAGTAGGCCGTTCGGGAAGTGGCAAAACCACCTTGGTCAGCTTATTACAACGCTTATATGATACCTATACAGGTCAAATCTTAGTCGATGGCATAGAGATACGGGAGCTAAAGTTAACTGATCTACGTCAACAATTTGCGCTAGTTTCGCAACATGTCATGCTGTTTAACGATACCATTGCCAATAATATTGCCTATGGACGTTTTGAATCGGCTACTCAAACTGAAATTATGCGGGCAGCTACGGCGGCCCATGCCTTAGATTTTATTCAGGAGTTGCCAGAGGGTTTTGCAACCCAAATTGGTGAAAATGGCTTGCGCTTATCGGGTGGACAACGCCAGCGCGTTGCGATTGCTAGGGCATTATTAAAAGACGCACCTATTTTAATTCTTGATGAAGCGACTTCCGCGCTAGATACGGAAGCAGAACGTCATATTCAGGCGGCCTTAGAAGAGTTAAAGCGAAATCGTACTACGTTGGTGATAGCTCATCGTTTATCTACGGTTGAAAATGCCGATGTTATTTTAGTGCTGGATGCGGGTGAAATCGTTGAGGTGGGTAATCACGCCGATCTCATGAAATTAGGCGGGCACTATGCAAAATTATATAATATGCAGTTTAAAGATAATTAAACTCGGCTCGACTTAAGCCGCAAGGATTAACCTGCCAAGGCCAGTCCGTTTTATCTTTAATAGGGTTTAGGTCAAACTAAGGTTAATTAAGTCTCATGATATAAGCGCTCTTAATATTACCAAAATGGGGTTGTGGTATGGTATACTAATATTTTCCCTGAGCGTGAAAATAGATATGGCAAAACGAGAGCAAATTGGGTAAACTAACGCAATGAAAATTCAATTAGTAACTTTTTTGACTTTTTTTTTAACTTCTAGTTATGCAGCGGAAGTCTATAAATCCATTGATGAACAGGGCGACGTAGTATATTCAGATCATCCTTTAGCCAGTTCTCAACAACAGCAGAAAATAGAGTTAACTGATGCCAAAAAAAATGAAAAACCTCAAGCTAACCAGCAACTTAAACAGCAAGTAGATGAGGATAAGGCTATTCGCCGACGGCTTGATGAAAAGAGGCATCAACTTGAAGCCATGCAACGGAAACTTGAGCAAGCTAATGTGAAATTACAGGTTGTAGAAAAAGCCATGCATGCAGCGCAGAATGAATGGCTGCGAGCCGTTGAAATTTTAGCGCATGACAATACCGGCTATAATAGAAAACGGGCCTTGCAATTAGAGAAAAATCATGAGCGGGTAAAAGCGCAGTACACTAGAGCTGAGCAAGAGTTGGCTAAAGTGCAAAGTGAAAGGAATAGTTTAAGATGAGGGCTTACGCAAGAAAATGAAATGTTGCCTAAGTCCTAAATAAAATAGAGGTGATTAATGAGTACAATAATGCAAGACGACAAACGCAAAGCCCTAGGCATGGCACTCTCACAAATTGAAAAGCAATTTGGTAAAGGTTCCGTAATGCGTATGGGGGATAACCCTATCGTCAATATAGCCGCCGTTTCTACCGGTTCACTAGGACTTGATATTGCTTTAGGTATTGGTGGTTTACCCCGTGGGCGGATTATAGAAATTTATGGCCCCGAATCATCTGGTAAGACCACTCTGACTCTACAAGTAATCGCAGAATGTCAAAAATTAGGTGGTACCGCGGCATTTATAGATGCCGAGCACGCTTTAGACCCAAGTTATGCCGAAAAATTAAAGGTGAATGTGGATGAGCTACTGGTATCGCAACCCGATACGGGCGAGCAAGCCTTAGAAATTACCGATATGCTGGTGCGTTCCGGGGCGGTGGATGTTATTGTGATTGACTCTGTAGCTGCCTTAACCCCCAAAGCAGAAATTGAAGGTGAAATGGGTGACTCGCATATGGGGTTGCAGGCCCGGTTAATGTCCCAAGCCTTGCGCAAATTAACAGCCAATATTAAACGCTCTAATACCTTGGTCATTTTCATTAACCAAATCCGGATGAAGAGTGGGGTAATGTTTGGCAGTCCTGAAACCACTACAGGTGGTAATGCTTTGAAGTTCTATGCTTCGGTTCGTTTAGATATTCGTCGTACCGGCGCTATTAAAAAGGGTGATGAAGTATTAGGTAACGAAACTCGCGTTAAAGTGGTGAAAAACAAAGTGGCGCCACCATTTAAAGAAGCAAACTTTGATATTCTCTACGGCGAAGGTATTTCCCGTGAAAGTGAAACCATTGAGCTTGGCGTACAAGCGGGCTTAGTGGAAAAATCCGGTGCTTGGTATAGTTATAAAGGTGATAAGAT
>JAQSXL010000192.1 GCA_029256685.1 Gammaproteobacteria bacterium
AAGGGATGGTGTTAAAAGATGGGGCCAAAATGTCTAAATCTAAGGGCAACACGGTTGATCCACAAGAGCTGATTGATAAATATGGCTCCGACACCGTTAGATTATTCACTATGTTTGCAGCACCTCCCGAACAAGCCTTGGAATGGTCGGATAGCGGTGTTGAAGGTGCTCACCGGTTTCTAAAGCGGATCTGGAATTTTGCCCATAGTTATGCCGAAAGCCCTTTCAAAGAAATGAATTATGCGGAAAAAAACAATCTCTTAAAAAATATTGATTGGGTAACAATCCCCGCTCATTTAAGCCAAGCTCGTTATCAAATTTATGATATTATCCGTCAGGCCATTTATGATTATGAGCGCCTACAATTCAACACCGTAGTCTCATCCTGCATGAAGCTATTTAATTTATTAACGAAACTTGCGCAGGAGTGGGAGCAAACCACTAACCAAGATCTAGCTAAATACTGTCTTTCGTATTTGATTCAACTGGGTTTTAGTTTTCTGTTAAGGTTACTAGCGCCTATCACACCTCATATCACCCATTATTTATGGCGTGAACTCGAGTATGGCGATGAAATTATTCATGCCAAATGGCCAAAAGTTAACAACGAGGCACTTAAAACTCAAGAAGTAGAACTCATAGTCCAGATTAATGGAAAATTACGTAGTAAAGTTAAATTAGCCGCCGATGCCGAACAACAGCTTGTTGAAGAAGTCGTATTAAGCGATGAGAAGGTAAGAGGCTTTTTAACCGGTAAAACGTATAAAAAAATGATTATCGTTCCTAATAAGCTAGTTAATATAGTGGTTGCCGAATGAGCTATTTACTGCAATTTAATCGCTATGGTTTACTATGGCTCATATTAAGCTTAGGATTGGTTGGTTGTGGTTTTAAACTGAGAGGCACGGAATCTGTGCCTCTAAAGCTACATCAGTTATACCTGCAAACTCATAATGTAGAAAGCCCATTACGCAACGAACTCATCACGGCCTTACACACTAGAGGCGTCACCTTGGTTAAACTGCCTCGTGAAGCGCCTTATTCTCTGTATATACTTAATACCGTTTTGAATCAAGCGATAACCAGTACTAGCACAGATATGCAAGTGCGTAATTATTTGATTACCTACTCACTCCAATATCAATTAATTCGCAATGATGGCCAGCGTTTATTTCCACCTCAAACGCTAAGCTTAACCAGAACTTATGTGGCTAACACGACTCAAATTCTTAATGATAGTTATGAATTTAGCACTATAAGACAAGGCTTACGCCAAGATGCCATTAATCAGTTATTTGAGCGGCTTCGCGTCTTGAAATTAGACCAGATAGCAATCGATAACCATGCAACTTAATTACGAAAGGTTATTAGCGCATTTACAACAAAATTTGGCGCCCATTTACTTAATACAGGGTGATGAACCCTTACTTGTGCAAGAAGCTTGTATTGCCATTCGTAATCAAGCCAAACAACTTCATTTTACCGAGCAGATACGCCTAACGATTGATCCTCAATTTAACTGGCACACCTTCACCAGCCAATTACAGAATTTTTCCTTATTCAATGAACAACAGTTAATAGAATTACAATTAACCGCTAATCTTAATCCCGAGGGAGCACGATTACTTTATGAATATGCACAGCAACCCAGTCAAGACAAAACTTTAGTAATACTAAGCCATAAATTAACCAGTGCTCAACTACAGTCAACCTGGTGTAGAGCCATTGAAAAGCATGGTGTAATCGTTAGTATTTGGCCAATTACCCAGGCTCAAATGCCAGGATGGCTAAAACAACGCCTAACAAGTCTGGGATTAAAAATGACCTCGGAAGGCTTGCAACTGCTAGCGGATTTTTGTGAAGGTAATTTATTGGCCGCCCAACAACTGATTGAAAAAATCCAATTGCTAGCCTCGCAAGACCCCATACCGCTGGCTACCATCCAACAACTGATTAATGATGACGCCCGTTTTACCGTGTTTGACTTAATAGATACCTGCTTACAAGGCAATGCTAAACAAACGCTACGCATTGTTAATAAATTACAGGTTGAAGAGGCTGAGCCTGCGCTGATTGTATGGTCGTTAGCGCGCGAATTACGGGCCTTAATTAATATTGCGGAACAGGTTAAGCAAGGGAAAACTTTATCTGCGGCACTCGCAACCCAATCTGCCAATAGCAAACGTAATGCTTTATTAAACAAAGCCTTACAAAATACCTCGCTCACATTATGGTACCGGCTATTAATGCAAACTGCGGAACTCGATAAAATCATAAAAGGAGCCGCCATAGGCAATATTTGGCAAGCTATCCGAGCATTATGTTTACAATTTGCCCTACGGAAGTATAGTTTTTTTACTTAAAACCAAAAAGGTGATTTTACTTATATGATTATAACGGTTGGCAAACCCGCTTACACTTTTTACATTAATCATGAATAACTCAACTAAAGCCATAGGCATTTTTGGTGGGACCTTCGATCCTATTCACTTTGGCCATCTTAGAACGGCCTTAGAATTATATGAGCGTTTACCTCTACAGGAGGTTCGTTTTTTACCTTGCCAGCAACCTGTACATAAATCCGCTACCGGTGCCGATGTAAACAACCGATTAGCCATGCTTAAACTCGCCATCGCTAACCAGCCGGGTTTTACACTTGATACCCGCGAACTAGAACGCAGCTCCCCTTCTTATATGTATGAAACTTTAACCTCGATCAGAAATGAAGTAGGCAATACACCCTTGTGTTTAATTTGCTCCATGGATGCCTTTATCAATTTCACTAGCTGGTATCGGTGGGAAGCGATTCCGGAATTAGCTCACCTAGTGGTCGCTACTCGAGCAAATCATGCTAAACCCCTATCAAGCCTACTCGATAGTTTTTTTGCTTCACGCACCATCCACGATCCCCAGTCCCTGTTAACTCAAGCCGCAGGTTACTTATTATTTATTGAGACAACCCCTCTGACTATTTCATCAACAGCCATCCGGCAAATCATTAAAAATAACTTAAGCCCCAGCTATTTATTGCCCGAAAAAGTAGAGACTTACATTGAAAAACAGCATTTATATAAATAAATCTTTGGTGAGTACACGTTATCTAGGAAGGAGAATGAGTATACGTCACTATAGCCTGCTCCAGCAGCGGTCTTCTTTCTTCGCTTTGCGGAACTGATTTAAAAAGTTGCATACAATAGTAACCAAAACTCATCGGTGGCACGGGTTGTGAGCTACTTTTTGCTAGAGCTATACTACTCATTGAAGTGGGCTGGGCTTTTTTATAATAATCTAAGGCCTTTTGTTCATAGAAGTTTTTCGTGTCTAGGTTTGTTTCTTGCTGAGCCACCTGCTGCCACACCTCAGCCAGTTTAGTATAGTATTCTACGGCTATTTTAGTATCATGCTGGTTTTCAGCTTGCTTAATTTTTACTTCATATTGACTGATAAGCATTCGCCACTCGCTAGCTTGCTCGATAACCTTCACTAAGTGCTGGTTGCCTTGAGCTGACATTT
>JAQSXL010000029.1 GCA_029256685.1 Gammaproteobacteria bacterium
CCGATCCCGATGATCATATCTTTATAAAGCTTGCCCAGGCTATACGCATGATCTGTTAAACTCATAGTTGCAAATGTTAACTAACCCAAGTTTTCCCTTTCACGCTATAAGTCCGAGAGTGTCAATTTAAAACAAATTTCTATATTCAGTACTTTTTACGGATACTAAATTAACTATAACTTAAGTATATTAAAAAGAATAAGCAGCAAGTCATCGTAAGTTAAGATGAATAGGTTAGCTTACCGTCCAGGTTCTAGGATTTATACTAATAATTTAGAAAAAAGGGATAAATTTAAAATAAATATAATCTAGCGAAGCACCAACTTCGCTAGATTATCAAAGAATAGCAGGAATTTATGCAGCCAGGCTGGCTTTTCAAATTCTAAGTTTTCCCAGCCGGTTTTTAATTTATCTGGTTTATTCGCTGCATAATCTTTATAGGTACTGCTAATGCTTTCTGAAAGCTCTTTCATATCCATAAGGTTTTTTTTAAATATGAAACAAGCTAAGCAGAATCTTAAGTCAGAGGTCATAATAAAGAAAATATCAAAATTTTCATTTTCTTCTGAAGCTGTAAAAATGGGAAAATCATATCCTGCCTTCCTAGACCTGAGTCATGAAACCTCTTAACCAAGTCACCTACAGGAGTTGCAATCAAATCTTAGACTTGGTGTATTTAGCTATAGTTTAGGTCACTAATTAAAAGTAAATAGCTGATATTAGCTATTGTCTATGTTAGATAATTATTTTAGTCTTGAATCTTATATTATAGCTGTATAAACCTATATAAATTTAGTTTTTGGAGGTCATGTCCGCCATGTTAAAGCCAGCTTATGCTAATGTGCCTCAAAGGATAGAACAACTCAATGAGTTCTTTATGGCCTTAAAAGAGGCTGAGGTTTTGCATTACTATGTTGCTACTAAGCTAGCTGAAGCAAGGATTCTACTGGCAGGTCAAGAAAGCCTAGGCGTTAGCGGCGAGATAAAGCAGCAGTTACATACCGATATCATTATTGTTTTGAAGAATAGTACGACTATCTATGCTAATCCAGAAAAAAAGCGCGAATTTTATCATAAAAATTTTCTGCATGATTTAAAAAACAAGACAGATGCTACGCAAAAACTATTTAGCATTCTTAATAGTGGCAAACTTGATTTCGTATTTTGGGATAATCTTAAATCATTTTTGGCTGATAATTTATTAAATGAATATGACTTAAAACATATCCAATCTATTTACCAAGATTTGATTCTACTTGACTATAAAAATCCTTTAAATAGAACCAGAAATTCAGTTAATAAAAGTTACCTGCATATTCTCACAACATACAGTGGCAAAATAAAAGATAATAAGCGTAAAAAAATCTTCATCGATACAATGGCACCATTAGCAGCATGGGCCCAAGAAAAGGATAAAAAACCGGAGCTAACCACTAAAGGCCAGTATAACCGTACCTTTTTGCTTTTCTTTCTTATTAATATTATGACCGCTAAAGGTTATAACATTATTGCTATAATTCTAGCTTTGTTAGCTATTCCTTCTTTTTTAGCTTTTTTTAAGGGGATAAATGAGGCGATGAATGGCGAACTTGGGCTATTAACAAAAGCCTTTGCAGAAAAGACTCACTTTAAAATAGAAATAATCCATGATAAGCGCAATCAGCAAAGTATTAAAATAAGCTATGCCAAGGAGCTAGAGCAAGCTAACCAAGTCTTGGATAACAGTAAAATTACCCAAACCGAGCCAGCAAAACCCGAAATTTTCACTGGGCACCATTATAGAAATAAGCTAAATTTAGAGCAGTCAGGAAAAACTGAAGCACCTAGCAACGATAATGTATTGCCTGCAACCCTTACATCTATTGTTGAGAAAAAGCCCAGCAAATATAGCTGGTTTGTCAATGATCAAAAGATAAAATTTCCAGGTCATCCCAATATAGTGCCTATTCGGAAAGCTAACCTCAGTGATAAAGATGACGTGATCTCTTTTGCCTATATTTCTAATCCTTATTACCTTGAAGAAGCAAAAACCCATGACTATGTTTGCCACAATAAAGGTAAAAATGGTTTCAAGCTGGATAAGACTAAAGCAGTAAAGAATGGGATTCCTCTATTTAAATTTAAATTATTAAAAGCTGATAAAGGCGAAAGATTAGAAGTTAATGAAGTTATCCGCCCTGAAAAAGGTGGATTTAGCTTATTAGTGATGCAAAATCAGGTTAAGCATAGGTAAGAGCTTATACTCACTTGCTTGAATTTAAGATCTCCGATATTCGACATAGGCAAAAAGCCTTGGTGCAAATGAACTTACGGCTACATGCCAAACCAGTAGATTACCCGAGGCCAAGAAATAATATTCAGGACTAGGGCCGGTGAATAATTGCTCCAGCTTAGCAATTGATTTTTAGCACGATTACCCTAGGAACACAGGCTAATGCATTTGCTATTGGCGCACGGCACGGTTACACTATTTTACTCATAAACCCTACGTAACTAAGCAAATAGCGCTATGGAAGATAAAGAAATGATACAACCCACTGCCAAGCGAGCTAGAAGAACACCTCCAGCCTTGGATTTTTCGGAGATTATCAAAGACATTCAATACCATAACATAGCCTGCTATTTAGATTATCTGACCTTAGTCGCTTTTATCATGACCCACAAAGCCGCTTTACAGCAGCTGTTACCGGAGCTTAAACGCAGACTTTCTTCATTAGCGCTTAAGGTCATAAGCGGTAGCTCTCATACCTTTGCCTTCACCAATACTAGTCTGTATGCCTGTGGTTATAATAGCCTTGGTCAATTAGGTTTAGGTGATAAACAAAATAGATTGTACTTTACCCCCGTTACCGGTATTAAGGGTTCCATACAGCAGGTAGTAGCGGGTAACGACTTTACCTTTGTCCTCACCGATGTAAGCTTGTATGCCTGTGGTAATAATAGCCTGTATTTTACCCCCGTTACCGGTATTAAGGGTTCCATACAGCAGGTAATAGCGGGTTACAGCCATACCCTTGTGCTCACCGATGAGGGCTTGTATACCTGTGGTGAAAATAACTATGGTCAGTTAGGGCTAGGCGATAATCAAAACAAGCTGCACTTTACTCCAATCACCGGTATTGAAGGTGCCATACAGCAGGTAGTAGCGGGTGGCGGCTCTACCTTTGTTCTCACCGATGTGAGTCTGTATGCCTGTGGTAATAATGGCTTTGGTCAGTTAGGGCTAGGCGATAACCAAAACAGGCAGCGCTTTACTCCCGTCACCGGTATTGAGGGTTTTGTACAGCAGGTTTGTGTCAGTTCATCTCATGCCTTTGTCCTCACTAATGCGGGGCTGTATGCCTGTGGTAATAATGAACATGGTCAGTTAGGGCTAGGCGATGACCAAGACAGGCAGCGCTTTACTCGGGTCGCCAATATTCCTGGAACCGTGCAGCAGGTCCGTGTGGGTATCGCCCATACCTTTGTCCTTACCGATGCGGGGTTGTATGCCTGTGGTGAAAGTGGCTATGGTCAGTTAGGGCTAGGTGATGACCAAGATAGGCGGCTCTTTACTCCCATCAGCAATATTGAAGGCGCCGTGCAGCAGGTCAGTGTGGGTGGCGACTATAGCTTTGTCCTCACCGATGTGGGCCTATTTGCCAGTGGACGTAATATGCATGGTCAGCTAGGCTTAGGTGATAACCAAGATAGGCTGCTCTTTACCCCCATCACCATGGTACCAGACGTGATGAAACAGCAAAGGCGGCATTATCAGCACTGCCAGTACCTCACTGCTTTACAGCAACAGGGCTTGTTTAGCTCAGCACCAACTCACACCTCGACGCTACAAAATGCACCGACTGTTGAGACAAATCCTAGCCATGGTTTGGGTAACTGAATTGACTAGGGTTTCCTAAATACCCTAGAGTGCATGCAGGCTTCAGGCTGCAATTGTTTGAGCCGTATTTGCAGTAGATAGGCCCGCAGGACCTGCACCAATGATGATAACGTCGTATTGCATGCTTATGTTTATTGTTACTAAAGATTAACTTCCCCGCGTATGAGAATCCGCTGGGAAGTCGATAATTTCAAGTTTTATACCCATAGCCTATGCATGAAAACACTAAAGATCAGCAAAAGCGGAACAATCTGACTTCGCTGCAAACTCTTTTTTTCAGCGAGGAAAAACTCGAGCGTGTCAGGGTAGATGAGAGCGTATAGTAAAATCCGATGGATGGGTTGTTTATTTTTTGACCAGGCCTGTGAAATCAAGCTAATACATAACGATTGAGCGTTGCACACAGACTTATCCACAGGAATTGTGAGTAGTTGAATTTTTTGCTCCTTGTCAAGTGTCTTATATTAACAAGCTATAAAATTATTTTAGTCAATAACCAAGAGGATAGTATTATTATTTATGCACAAGTCTGATAAATAATTGTTGGTGTCACGAGTGTGCCACGAGGCGCAGATCAACGGGTAGCTGAAAGTACTACTTAGGAAGTAGTCCCTATTACACCTAATACTGAGTCTTGAATTTCAATCGGTAACGAAAGAAATTAAGCGTAGACAAGGAGATAATAGGCTGTAAATCGTAAGATTGACCTTCCGAAGTGAAAACATCCGGTAAACGAATGCGGTCTAAGCTCAAACGCGTTAATCAGTGGGCGAGGGAGACGAAAGATAAGTGAGTCCTTTTCTCCCTTGCTTACCGCAGCATTTTTCAAGTGCCTACCCAGCGTTTTTCTGCTATATTTATTTGCCCATTTATAATTAACAAAAAAATGTCATGAATACAATCGATAGTAACGGAACCATCCTCAATGAAGGCGATTCTGTGCAACTCATTAAAGATTTAAAGGTAAAAGGTAGTTCTACCACCCTCAAAAGAGGCACCGTGGTAAAGAAAATTAGGCTTACCGCTGATAATGAAGAAATTGAAGGGCGTATAGATAAAATTACCATGGTACTTAAAACCTGTTTTCTGAAAAAAGTTTAATCTTAGCTAATAGCGCCTAGCCATTCTGCTACTGGTTTGGGTAAGATTCAAAATACCCAACGGTTCGTTTAGCAAATTAAGCCAGGGCTATTATGCAATGATTTGATTCAGGCGCTTAAAAATCCTTTGGTTACCATGAGTTTTGCTTAGGCCTCGGCTTGTTGTAAAGAATTAAAATATCACGCCAGTGCTTAAAAGGATAAGCTTGCTAGCAAACGGCTATGCATATCCAGGAAGTTGCTAAGTGTTGGCAAGAGGCAGCAGATCATGAAACCGTTCCTTTTTAAAACCTTATGGTTGCAGGCTCCCCTATAACTTTAGTTATCCTAGTATCAGCTACCACCCGTCATAGGGTAGCAGCTGATGCATATCTTACGTTTTGATGCTTAATAGGATTTTAGCGCGTTTACTCCTCTTCTTGGTTAGGCAGCCATTGCGGAAAAGGATCGGGCCATGTTTCCCAAGTATTAATAGACATAGCCCATTCTTCATCGGTGAGCAAACTATTATTTAATGCTGTTTGCAGGGTAACTTTGTCCATTTCAACGCCAATAAAAACAAGCTCCTGGCGTCTGTCTCCCCATTTAAAAGCGGCATGTTTAGCCATCGTGGTATTAAAATCCGAATCCTCGGTTGGCCATTGGGTTTTATCGATGGCAGACCACCACAAACCTGCAGCACTATGTTCGCGCATTTTACCGGCTTGCGATAAAAAGCCAGCGAAATCGATTCGGGTCGCTAACCAAAAATAGCCTTTAGCCCGAATGACGCCAGGCCATGCGCTATTAACAAATTCCCAGAAGCGTAGCGGATGAAAAGGGCGGCGGGCTTCAAACACAAAGCTACCGATCCCATAGGCTTCTGTTTCAGGCGTTAGGGGTGTATTTAAGTAATGTTGCCAAGTATCTGATTGTTCCAGCTGCTCGCGTTGATAAGCATGCGTATTCAAAATAGTATCCAAATTAACTTGGCCTTTTTGAATTGGAATAATTCTTGCCTGTGGATTTAACGAAGCTAGCACTTGCATAATATAATTTCGTTCATCTTCAGTAATTAAATCTATTTTGCTGAGTAAGATAACATTTGCAAACTCAATTTGTTCTGTGATGAGTTCAGACAAACCACGCTCATCTTCCGTGTCTGCGGCAAGTTCTTGTTCTCTAAGTAGTTGCTCAGAATTTAATTGGTCTATAAAGTTATATCCATCAACGACTGTTACTAAAGTATCAAGCCGTGCGACAGAGCTAAGTGTTTCTCCTTCCTCGTTGGTAAACGTGAATGTTTGAGCAACGGGTAAAGGCTCCGAAATACCGGTTGACTCTATCAGCAGATAATCAAAGCGACCTTGTTCGGCTAATGCGCGAACTTCTTTAAGTAAATCTTCGCGTAAGGTACAACAAATGCAGCCATTGGTCATTTCAACCAATTTTTCATGCTGACGACTTAAATTAGTTTCACCGCGTTCAACCAATTGGCTATCGATATTGATTTCAGACATATCATTAACAATAACGGCTACTTTTTTTCCTTCACGATTGGCTAATATATGGTTTAGTACGGTCGTTTTGCCTGCGCCTAAAAACCCTGATAATACGGTTACTGGAAGTTGCACCATAATTTTCCTCATTAATTTATGATATGTTACAACATATCATAAATGATAGCGCCATGGTTTGCTACCGCTAACTTGGCTATTTCATATGATAAAGTGCCTGCTTTTATCCGACCTAATACCCGCATGGGCGCGCTGATTAAAGATATCAAACGTGAGGATATTCCAGAGTATCCAATATGAATTGGCCATATAGGGTTTTTGAACTCTATTCTCACCGCTCTAACATCCAGCTTAACTATGCGTTTCGGATTCGTTGTGAAGCGCGTATTAATTATTTATCGGCAATATGGAATACTGCAATTTAGGTGCTATATTTAGTGGGTTAAGGAATAATTTATTTTAAAGGAAGAAGAGCCATGTTTGCTGGTTTAACTCGATATACGTTTGGTGGTGTTTTAGCTGTTGCATTTTTAGTAACATCGGTCTGTTATGTACAACTCAAGGTTGTGCGTGCAGAACGAGATTCTCTCCGTACTCAGGTGAGCCAATTGTCCATCGCACTTAAAGAGCAAAACGCGGCTATTGACAAGTGGCAGCAAGCAGCACAAGCTCAAAATGAGCACCTAGTTAAGGTCGAAAAATCAGCACAGTTGGAAAGCCAAAAATATACAAGCGAAGCCCAAACCATTCTCCAACAGTCGATCTCCTACCGCTGTGACGCCGCGATCGAATGGGCGAAACAACAGGCAAGCAAATTAGCGCATGGCTGGATTAGTTGAGCTTATGTGATTAAGAGTTAGCTGAAGCAGGCTTTTCTTGGTAGGCGCTCAATAGCTTCAGCAGATGATTGCTGTAACCTTGCAATAGCTTAACGCTAGCAGCATAGGCTTGTACGACGTCATTGGGCCGGCTATCTGATTTTAAATCGGCTATCGGTAAGTGCGGTTTGGCGGGAATATTTGGCACTGGACACTTTACCGGCACGAGTACTTTAACGATTTTTGGAGGCTGGGTATGGGTTGTACACCCGGCTGATAAAAAGACTAAGGCAAACCCTGCGCAAATAACAAACTGCTTCATTAACATAATGATCTAATCCCTAATAAAGTTGAGCGCCATTAAGATTAACTGGTTTAAAGTTGATTTGCAAGGAAGTTCCAAGCTGCCAGTATCCAACTTAAGGATTGTCATTCGCAACCTCATAAACCGGATATTTAATCATAAACTCTTAAGCTCCCGCCGTATTAGCCTGGGCTTTCACTATGGCGATTATCCGTTATGGGAAATATTGATGGATGGCCAGTTGCATTTTTGCATTTCTCTCCTATGCTGATACTTGAAGCTAGGTAATAGACAAGGATTGTCGTTAATTACAACACATTCCTTTTTATCATTTCGGATGTTATTTACAGGGAGTATCTTTATGCCTATGACCTTAACCTATCCAGGTGTTTACGTGGAAGAAGTACCCAGTGGGGTACGTACCATGACAGGCGTTGCCACATCGGTAACCGCTTTTGTTGGCCGATGTCTAAAAGGCCCATTAGATCAAGCCATTACTATCAACAGTTGGGCCGATTTTGAGCGCAAGTTTGGCGGTTTGTGGAGCGATAGCGCCTTGACCTATGCGGTGCGTGATTTTTATGCCAATGGGGGTAGCCAAGCGATCATCATTAGAGTTTTCAAAGATAAGGAGCAAAAAGAAATCGACCTACCTGCGGTCAATGGAGTGCTTTACTTTAAAGGCGTTAATCCAGGCAGTTGGGTGAATAATTTAAAGCTAGTATTAGATACCACGGTCGTAGTGGGGCTGGCAAATCGCTATGATCGTGATAAAAAACTGGGTTTTGATGATAGCGATTTCTTCAACTGCAAGATCATTGATAAGGCGACGAACTCTGTTTTAGAAGAGTACCGTGGTGTTACCTTAAAAGAGGGAGAGCGCCGACTTGACTCCGTTCTAAAAAATGAATCTCAGCTGCTGACCGTTAGCGGGTCCTTTAACCTGGCCAATGGCACTAAACCCAATGGTTTTCGGCTAAAGTGCGACAAAAAGGGGCTGAATTTGCAGATCAACAAAGGCGTTATGGCTCCAATCGCGGTGACAATTAACTATGCTACGGCTGGTGAGCTGGCTGATAGCTTTGATTTGAAACTGGTAAGTGCAGATGGCGCTGAAGAATCGTACACGGGGCTTACTGTGACAGACGGAGAGAATCGGATTGACTTGCGGCTCAACGGCAAGTCACAGATAGTGACGGTATTAACAGACAGCAGCGACGTATTGAAGGATGAAACGGCTAAGCGCAAACGACCTGAGCCTGGCAGTGTGATGGTGCCTTTTGCTCCACAAATCGTAAAGGGTAATGACGGTGATAGCCTAGACGATAAAGTCATTCTGGGCAAGGCGTCGGACAAGACCGGCTTATACGCCTTAGATCAAACCAATATCTTTAATCTGCTTTGCATTCCACCTTATAAAGCGGTTGACGGCGCAGATCGTGACAATAGCATTGATGACGTAGTTATCACTAACGCCGCCCAATACTGTCTAAGAAGAAGGGCTTTTTTACTGCTAGATCCTCCGGCGAGTTGGAAAAGTAAAGATAAGGCAAAAAGCGGCATTGATAGCTTAGCAGCAGCCGTAGGCGATGCCGGTAAGAATGCCGCGGTGTTTTACCCGCGGATTATGCAGCCCGACCCTTTGCAAAATAACCAGTTAGTGGAATTTTCACCTTGTGGAGCCATTGCCGGATCCGTTGCCCGTATTGACGCGCAACGCGGTATTTGGAAAGCTCCAGCGGGTTTGGAAGCCAATCTAAACGGGGTCACGCAGTTAAGCAATACCTTGACCGATCAAGAAAACGGTGAACTACATCCTTTGGGAATCAACTGCCTGCGCTTTATGCCTGGCGTGGGCTCCGTAGTTTGGGGAGCACGCACCGTACAAGGTAACGATATGCTGGGTTCCGAGTGGAAATATATTCCAATACGCCGTATGGCACTGTATATAGAGGAAAGTGTCTACCGCGGCCTATTGTGGGTGGTGCATGAGCCTAACGACGAATCTTTGTGGCGTCAGATTAGTCTCAATCTAGATAGTTTCATGAATGGCTTGTTCCGCCAAGGTGCTTTTCAAGGACGTACCAAGAACGAAGCTTACTTTATAAAGTGTGATAAGGAGACTACCACTGCCGATGATGTGGCTCGTGGGATCGTTAATATCAAGCTGGGATTTGCGCCGTTAAAACCGGCAGAGTTTGTAGTGGTTAAACTACAGCAAATCGCCGGTCAAACTCAAGT
The DNA here is from genome assembly GCA_029256685.1 of Gammaproteobacteria bacterium. Classification (GTDB taxonomy): domain Bacteria; phylum Pseudomonadota; class Gammaproteobacteria; order JAQSXL01; family JAQSXL01; genus JAQSXL01. The sequence continues at coordinate 9,840 of JAQSXL010000029.1, forward strand.
TTAAATGGAGGTAAACCATGGCACAATTTAGCGTAAACGTACACCGTTTCGACCCTTATAAAAACTTTAAATTCCGCGTGAAGTGGGACGGCCGTTATGTGGCAGGCATTGCCAAGGTCAGTGCTTTGAGCCGTAGCACCGAGGTGGTCACCCATCGCAGCGGAGGTGATCCCAGTACCGAGCGTAAAACGCCGGGCCAAACTAAATACGAGACCATTACCTTAGAGCGCGGCGTGACCCATGACCGTGATTTTGAGCAGTGGGCCAGTAAAGTTTGGAATTACGGTGCAGGCGCGGGGGCTGAATCTTCACTCAAGGATTTTCGCAAGGACATCATTATTGAACTGTACAACGAGGCTGGGCAGCTGGCGCTAGGTTATGCAGTACATCGTTGCTGGGTATCGAAATACCAGGCTTTACCAGAGCTTGACGCCAGTGCTAACGCCATTGCGATTCAGACTTTAGAATTGCAGCACGAAGGCTGGGAGCGGATAGAAATAGCCGAGCCTACCGAACCCGTGATAGAGGTGTAGTCTGAGGTATTATCATGGAAAGATTAACCTCGCAACAAATTCTCGCTATCTGGGAGCTTGGCAATAAGCAAGCTCCCAGCCAGCGAGCTTTAACTTTAGCCAGTTACACCGAGCCGGCAGCTAGTCAAGAAATCTTGGCGCAGCTGCCGTTAGGTCTACGTAATCAAAAACTGTTACAACTGCGTGAGCAACTATTCGGCCAAGAGATGGCATGTGTGCTGCCTTGTCCCCAATGCTCGCAGCTTTTAGAATTCAATTTGAATACCCAACAACTTATTCATACCGTAAATACCGATTTTGCTATGCCGTTACAGGCAAGTATCGATGGTTTTGAGTTGAGCTACCGTTTACTGACTACCGAAGATCTGCAGATGGTCCTCGTTGGCATTGACTACCACGACTATGATGTACTTGAGCAGGCATTGCTACCACGTTGTCTGTTAACCATAAGCTATGAGGGAAAAACGTGCGGCTATCAAGACTTACCGGCGACGACTAAACAAGCTTTTATTAAGCTGCTTGAGCAAAGCGACCCCTTGGCTGAGGTCAAGCTTGACTTGGTTTGTCCCAATTGTCAGAACGCATGGCAGGGTTTATTTGACATCGTCAGCTTTCTGTGGGATGAGTTGGCTCAGCAAGCGCAGCGTCTATTGGCAGAAGTTCACCAATTGGCACTGGCCTATGGTTGGTCGGAACAAGCTATTCTGGCATTGTCTATGACTCGCAGGCAATACTATCTGGCGAGGTTGGCACAATGCTAAATTTTTTAACCCGCCTGATCGACATGGTAATAGCCGAGCTGCCGTTGATAAAACCCGCCGCTAGTCCTGCTTTTGTAGTTGAAAATTTTAGCGATACGATAGCCGAGATAGAGTCGCCGGCTTTAAATCAGGCGCCTGATACAAAGCCTAGCACCTTATCACCTAAGCTTGAATCAATCTTGAGTAATCCAGCCGGCGCTAAACCCATTGTGGCCGAAAAAAAGCATGGCACGCTTAGTGAAATTGTTCCTGCTGCCGGTCAGCCTATTACCAAGGCTAGTGAGATAACCGCTTACCCATCCATACCACTAGAGTCTATGGCTGGAACAGAACCGACGCAGCCTGCTGGCACGAAGCCAGCCGTGGCCGACAAACTCAAGGTGTCTGCTGCCAAGGTGTTATCTGTTAGCAGCCAAGAATTTACTCCCGCTAGCAGCCGTCAAATTGCTGTTAGGCCACAGCAGGAGAATTTAACCGACGAGAAGCCGGTGCTTGCAAGCTTAGCGACGGCAAAGCGGGTAGTAGGTTTAAATCAGCCGGATATTCCCATCGGCCAGGCCAAGCCTAGGATAGTGGCCAGCAAACTAGCTGCAGAAACAGTGGCCAGGATATGCGCGCGTCCTTACTCCTTCAACCAACCAGTCAACGCTGAAATCTCGGCGCAAGCGGTACAGGCTAAGCCAATAGAGAAAGCTCAGCCAGAAGTAGCCGAGCTTATGCAGGTCACTAAGCCGGTTGCAGAATCCGTAGGGGTATCGCATGTCAGTTCAGCCGCTAAGCCAGCGTATCCTGTGGTTGAGGCAATCGTAAAACCCGTGGCTAATGGACTGCTACCACTACCTGTTTTTAAGTTTGCAACCCAGTCACAAGCCGAGCCAACCACGTTGAAGCTCAGCATAGGTAGGATCCAGGTAAGGGCTAAGCAGCCTGAACCACCTACAGCACCTAGGCCAGCGGCACGGCCCAACCGTTTGTCGCTAGCGGAATATTTACAAAACACTAATCAAGGAAGGTTAACATGAGCAACCACTTAAGTATCGCGGCGGTAACCGCCGTATTTCAACAGCTGCTACAAAGCAGGATAGGCATGGAAGGTTTGACCATCAAGGTAGGAACGCCCGACGCTCCCGTAAGCGACGCTAGCGCGCCTACCGTAAACATTTGTCTTTATCAGGTCACACCTAACACGGCCTATCAAAACAATGACCTGCCTTCGCGCGACAGCATGGGTAAGACGCTGATGTGCCAGCCCACCATAGCGCTTAATTTATACTATCTGCTTACCTTTTATGGCGATGGGCAAAGCCTGGTGCCGGAGCAACTCCTGGGCAAGGTATTGCAGCTGATGCATACCTACCCGGTCTTATCGGCCAGTTCGATAAAAACGGTACTTGCCGCATTAACCAAGGGGCAGAGTATCTATCAGTTTTTAAGCGAGGCGGATTTAGCCGATACTACTCCAGAAGGTATACGGTTTACCTTGCAGTCCACTTCCTTAGAGGAATTGACTAAGCTATGGTCGGCATTTTTCATGAAAATTCCCTATACCTTGTCGGTGGCTTATCGGGCATCGGTGGTATTGATTGAGGCAGACGCTAAACCTATGATTGCGCCGCCGATCACCGACCTAAGCAAGGTCCACGTTGAAGTACAGGTGAAATAAGCTTATGGATACGATAAACCTCACTGCGTGGCAGCCATTAAATCAAGCTTATCTGATGCAGGCAATTGCCGAAGTTAAAATGCAGTTAAAGCGCAAACTACCTAAAGAAGTACTGCAGCAATATGGACTGATGTTGGAAGCAGAACCTAAACCCTTAGCCTGGCCTGAGGAGCTAGCCCCGCCTCGCTTAGCAACACTCATCCAGCAATTTAGACTCACGGATTTTGCCAGTAAATTGCTGGTGTTTTGTCTAGGCGCTGAACTGGACGGTGAGATTCCTCTGCTATGTGCTTTGTTGCAGGATGATCCCCAACGATCTTATCCCAATCTGGGACTGGCCTTAGGTATTTTTGACAGGGTAGATTGGCAGGCAATAGCACCGCAAGCGCCGTTGCGATTCTGGCAGTTATTGGAACTGGGCGAGGCCGCTAGTTTTGCCGCTAAACCGCTGCGCGTTGCCGAGCGCATTTTGCACTATGTATTAGGAGTCGACTGTCTAGATGAACGCCTGCTTAAATTTTTACAACCCGTGATAACAAGCGCTCAACTTTCGGCCGGTCAACAAACTCTGGTCGAGCGGATCACATTAAGCTATAACGAAGCTAAATATCTAATTCAGTTGGTAGGTGGAGAGGCAGAGCAACGCCATAGTATTGTGCAGCAGGCGGCGCAAGCCGCAAATTGCCAGCTGTTGCAGCTGGATGCGGCGCTGTTACCTAATCAGCCTGCTGAACTGGATATCCTAGGACGCTTGCTGTTGCGCGAATTACAGCTAGGAGACTACTGGTTATTATTGGAGTCAGGCGAACAGGCTGCTGTTTCTATGCAACTATTGAATTATTTACAGCCACTTTGTGTGTTGAGCAGTGCCGTCCCGCTGACCAAATTAGCTATGGAAAATCTAGTATTACGGGTTCCAGGACTTAGCGTAACAGAGCAGCAGCAGGTTTGGCAGCAGCAGCTCAACGGCCAGGCTAAACCATTGGCAACGGCCCTGGCAGAAATCAATGACCACTTTCAATTAACGGCTAAACAAATAAGCAATATTTGTTTAGAGTTGAAATCTGCTCCCATGCCTAATGCCAAAAAAGCGCAACAATGGCTTTGGCAATTGTGCCGCCAACAGTTGCGGCAGGAGCTAACGGGTTTGGTGCAGGTCAGCCATAGTACAGCCGGCTGGCAGAATTTAGTGCTGCCTCCCTTGCAAAAACAACTCTTGCAGACTATTGCTGCTCACGTGCGTCAACGCCGGCAGGTTTATCATCAGTGGGGATTTGCCGCCAAGTCAGGCCGAGGACTCGGCATTTCGGCCTTATTTGCCGGACCCAGTGGCACAGGCAAAACCTTAGCCGCTGAAATTTTAGCCAATGAGCTACAGTTAGACCTTTATCACATTGACTTAAGCGCGCTGATCAGTAAGTACATCGGTGAAACCGAAAAGAATTTAAAGCAAGTCTTTGACATAGCCGAGCGCAGCGGTGCTATTTTACTGTTTGACGAGGCCGACGCCTTATTTGGCAAGCGCAGTGAGGTGAAAGACAGCCACGATCGCTATGCCAATATTGAGGTCAGCTATCTGCTGCAAAGGATGGAAGCCTACCAAGGTTTATCCATTTTAACCACTAACTTGAAAAATGGCCTGGACGAAGCTTTTCTGCGCCGCCTGCGTTTTGTGGTGAATTTTCAATTTCCCGATGCGGTACAGCGAGCAGAAATTTGGCAAAACAGTTTTCCGGCAAAATTACCGACCTCGGGACTGGACCTGCAAAAACTGGCTAGGCTCAATTTAACCGGTGGCAATATCAACAACGTGGTACTCAATGCCGCATTTTTAGCGGCAGATAGCAAACAGCCGCTTAATATGCAGCATCTATTACAGGCGGCTCAGCAAGAATATTATAAGCTAGGCCGTACCTTGTTGGACAAGGAAGTGGGAGATTGGTAATCATGGCGGAGCCTATAGTTGAACTTAACATCGATGAGTTGAGATTAAACGGTTTTAGCAATATCGATGAGACCGCCTTGCAGCAGGCCCTACAGGCCGAGTTGCAGCAATTATTGACAAACAACGACGATTTAAAAAAATTATGCGATCTGGCTAACACTTTTGCCATAAGCAGTCTATGCTTAACCCTAGCGCCTACGTTATCCAGTGAACGACTAGGAAAGCAACTGGCTGGTGAACTAGCCAGAGTATTGACAGAGGTTAAGGATTTACCCAGTAAATAGATAAGGATAGTCAGATGAAAATAGCTAAACAACAACCAAAATTCTACCACATTTCAATCACAAGCTTTCCAATAAGTACCTACCATACTTAACGATCAATCTTTTTAAATTCGATTGAAGGATTAATATTTATCAGGGAGTGAAGGATGAAAGGGGATTTCTCAAAACAAGGTTTCAAACCGCACAAGCATTACAGCAGCGTGCGTATGCAGCAAGGCCGAGTTCAGTTGGACGCCGACTGGAACGAACAGATGGATATCTTTGACCATAGGCTGCAGGTAGAAGCCGTCGATTTAATCGGCCAACACGGCACACCTAAACAAAAGGCGGGTTTTAAGATCGGTGTAAACGAAGACGGTAGCGATTTAAACATCGGTGTGGGCCGCTACTACGTTAACGGCTGGCTATGTGACAACAGTCAGGCCGACGCCAACGTACACAGCCTGCGCTATAGCCAACAGCCCGACTATCCCTTGACTGCCGATAACACCAGACAGCCCGGTTACTATCTAGTCTACTTGGATGCGTGGCAACGGCATGTCACCGCTATAGACGATTCGGAGATCCGAGAAGTCGCCCTAGGAGGCGCTGATACTACCACCCGCTTGCAGACGGTATCTCAGGTTAAATTACTACCCATAGTAGGGCCAAAGCCTGTGCATGAATTAGCAGAATGGCAAACGCTGACTCAGGCCAAATCGGGCCGGCTGCGCTTGGAGGTTCAAACCCCAGGTTTTGCCAATCAGCTTTATCGGGTGGAAATTCATCAAGCCGGAAATTATGAGCAGGCAACTTTTAAATGGTCACGCGACAACGCTGCTATCGTACTGGCGATCGACAAAAACGACTATGACGATAAGCTGCAAGAAGTAGAACTCGAGGTTAAACGGACCAAGGCGGATGAGCACATCCGTTTTAGGTGGGGTAATTCGCTTGAGCTTAGCAGCCAAGTCAGGGAATTGTGTGGCGAATCCGGTTTGATGCTGAAATTGCGGGAAATCAACGGTTCACGCTTTAAGTTTGAAGCCCTAAGTGACGAACAGGTGCTGTTGTTCAAACAGCTACGCAATGAGCCAGGGTTGACTCTAAGAGTTTGGAATTCCAAGGCCATGCCTATCAATCAAGCAGAGCTTAATTTGGACAATGGCATAAGATTGATTTTTGAGCCGGGGCAGACCTATCGTACGGGCGACTATTGGTTGATTAGCACCCGGGCGATTGAAAATCGTCTGGATTGGCCCAAGGGTCCCGAGGGCTACCAGTATTGCGCGCCATA
>JAQSXL010000193.1 GCA_029256685.1 Gammaproteobacteria bacterium
TGCCTCGGCGTATTGAGGCGTTGATGATGGTCATGACCTTATGCTTGATGGTGTATAACATTGCCCAATACCGCTTACGCCAAACACTGCAGGAAAAAGCCGAAACGCTACCTAATCAATTAGGTAAACCGGTGCAAAATCCTACCGTGCGCTGGCTGTTTCAGTGTATGGAGGGCATTAACATCGTCTACCTAAAGAGCGATAATACAACTAAAGCACGTATTACCAGTTTAACGCCTCTGCGGAAAAAAATTATCTGGCTGTTTGGGTCAACAGCTTGTCGGCTTTACGGCCTAATTCTTGAAAATACAGCCGGGGGGCTATAAATGTGGGAAAATTGCTTCTGTTATTTTAAATTGCCACTCAATATTTATTATCTTTTTGATTACGCGCCTATGTAAGTTTGCTTAATTCAAAAAAATAATTAAAAGGTCTACAAATGTAGGATTTAGCTTAGTACATTCATTTTTTAAAGCCATATTTAACTCTTGTTGTTTGACCAGCTCACTTACTAATTTGGTGTTGTTTTTCATGCGGGATAAACCTCTTAAAAATAAAGTTAAATATGGTGTTAATTTAGTTTAATTATAAAAGTCCAAGCTGTTTTTACCGTATAATTTTACAGCAAAATTGCTGGGGTTCCGGCTTAACCCTTACATAGTAAACGTTCTGCTTGCATCTTGTTGGCTAAACATATCTCTAGGTAGAAAAACTTCGGTTAAATCGAGTTCATCTATCGTTTTTAATAATAAATTGCGCATCTTTTCATAATTGTCATTATCAGATGTTATAATATGCTGAATATGGGCTATTTTTTCCGGCTGGTTAGCATAAGTTTGCAATAAAGTTCTTAAAGGTTGTGCGTTATTTTCCATGTTTAAAGTTAACACAGCGTTAATTAACTCTTGCTGCGTTTCTATTAGTTTCTCCAGTCTATCGGTTTTTTGCTTTAGCTCATAGGCCTCTACCGCTTCTTCATATAGTCGCTCGATTCGCTCGTTAAATTTAACATTATTATTGCTTTGGGTTGATCGTTGCATAGAGATATTCCTCTTAAAATTATGTACAGCAATTAAGCTTAACGGTAAATAGAGCTTAATGCTGAATCGTTATCCAATATATCAGTTATAAGACTAATCAAATTCGAACTGGCAGATTTTTTTATAATATTTTTTATTGCATCAACGTCATCCGCATCCGTTTGATGGGCTTCTAGTACTAGCTTTATTGCTTGCGGGACATTACTTGAGAAGGTTGCGTTCATAAACTCTTGCATGATTTTTTGCTGTTTCTCCATTCTCGCTGCACTTGAGCGTCTCTCATACTAGTTGTTGCCCCTTTTAATATTCTTTCAAGGACACCTTCATGTGTTTTAAAGCTTTCATTTTCTTTACTTATTATAGCATACAATGAATCTAAGAAGTCTTTCTCGATATTGCCCGTAGTTTGGATAAATTGCTTAAAATCCGGTATCTTTTGTCCTATTTGAATCAATACATCTTGTTTGGTTTCATTATCGAACGTTCTATCATAAGTGAAGATAAGACTGCTTAGAGTATACTCAGCGCATAAAGGCTAACCGAGAATTAGCCGTGATAGCGAAGCATTTTTCCTGGGGAGAATGCTTTAGTTTTTTTAAAGCCAAATCAACTTCGCGCAACCAGGCAACTTATCCTCCTGACGTAATGGTACAATGTACCTTATAACAGATGGATAGGCGTTGATAGCTACACCTAGTCGCCGCAGTAAGGCGGCCTGCCTTGATTTTCCGGTACAGGCCGTTAGTATATATCTTCTAATAAAGTCGTGGCACGATTTTATTAAATAGAAAAGCCAATCTCACATGCTTGCTCTTTATCAACGAGCTGGTTGTTTAATACAGGGGCAGTATAGCTTTTAAAAAGGCTAAGCGGTTCTTGGTCCATTTTCCATTTATTAGCCAAGAAAAACCGTTTGTTGTGCCAGCTTTTTATCTGTGCAATGAGCTCATATGAAGCATTCCCAATATCAAGTGGTGATATTCCTCCATCCTCTTTGAGTTCAACTAAAGGCGTTATATTAGGTTGTTGCATTTCAGCTAATGCACCGTAAATTATCAATAATTTAGCCATTTCAATATAGTTACGATACACACAATAATGTAAAGCCGTCCTTCCATAGCTACCTTTTTTAGTAACATCGGCTCCTTTTGCAAGCAAGTATTTTTCCATATCTAAATTATATACTAGTTTCGCATGTAGCTTTTTAGCCAAATCATCACCTCGTTCTGCTAAGGCTGTTTGCATATTGGATACATCATGTTTCGAAAAGGAAGCTATTTTATAATTGCAAGTTTCCAGGTTGAGGTGGTTTAATGTGCGGCAAGCATGAGCTACCAAGCCCCTTAATTGTTTTACCTCATCAATAGTAAAGTTAGCAAGCGCAAAACTTGAACCCTTACTATTAGTTAATATGGCTGCAATTAAGGGAGTATTTTCACAGCGTAAGCGGCCACTATCATCATAGGCTCCTGAGTCAGGAGTATAGTTAATATCAGCGCCTTGTTCTATTAAGTATTTCATAATCTCGAATCGATTATACTCTGCTGCAACAGTAACTAATTTGCCCTTAAATATAGCATCCGATGTAAATTTAAGCAGGTGCGTTACAATGTCTAGTCGACCATAAAAAATAGCGCAACAAACCGGTGTCCAACCATCTTTGTGGGTTATTTGTATATCTGCGCCTTGCTCAAGCAGAAAAGTCATCATAGAAAAATCCTTATTATCGACAGCGACATGTAAGGGTGTACCACCACAATCATAAGGTTCTAATTCATTAATATCGGCACCTTGCTCTAAGAGGTGTTCTGCAATGGCTTGATGACCTTCTTTTACCGCTAAATGTAGTGCAGGTATACTGCCATAGGTAGCAAGACGCTGGATGTCAGCGCCGTGTTCAATCAAATATTGGACTATAACTAGCTGCCCATTTTTTATTGCGGCTTTAAGAGGTTTACCATATTTTTGGTCTACATCGGCGCCTTGCTCAACTAAACGTTTAACCATTTCAAAATCACCCTGACGAGCAGCTGTGATTAACCCTTCACCAGGCCTTTTTTTAGACGTGGAAGCCTCTGGTATATTTTCTGGATTATCATTACGTTTTCTTTTTGCACTTTGCTGCGTTCGCGCCATATTATTCAGGCTCCGTTGAAAAAACTAGATTTGTTATATAATACCTAATTTTGGTAGCGAGTTATATGATAGAAAAAATCGAATAGACTTCAAGTGTCGCCCTTTTCAGGGCAGCAATTCTCCTTTTGGCTTAAGCAAGCTGTATCAGGCTTTATGAAAGAAGCTGCTGGTGCTCTCATAACGCAAACTCGACATGAATATGTCCCTATAGTCTCCACTACGGCATCCCTGCCGCAGAGGGTTTGCTTATATGAGAGCACCA
>JAQSXL010000194.1 GCA_029256685.1 Gammaproteobacteria bacterium
TGTTTACTTTGCCTACGTAATCCCTTACCCATTCGGCTACGCCATGACAAAGGCAATTTTAATAGTAAATTTTGTAGCCAAAGTTTTTGGGTACACCGGCGAAAGGCAATATGTCCTTTATCTTGGGTACAGAGAAAATCACCATGGGTTAATAAAGTCGGCTTTCCATAGAGATTAATTACCGTTGGATCGGTTAATAACTGGCAACCACTGTTACGGGCAAACCGTTGACCTATCATAAAATCACGGTTTCCAGCCATAAAGTATACCGGTTTAATTTTACTAAATTGCTTGATAGCGGCAATTATTGAATGATTATAGGGCGTTATATCATCATCCCCTATCCACATTTCAAAAAAATCGCCCAAAATATATAAAGCATCGGCTTGTTTTGCTTTACCGGATAAGAGGCCAAGGAATTCCTGATTAAGCTCCGGGGTATGCTCGGATAAATGTAGGTCAGAAATGAATAAGGTATGCCCTGTTCCATCCTCATTAATTAGCATATAAACTCCGGGAAATTCCGCATCGGTGTTTATTGCAAAAGCTAATGAGTATGCGCATATTAAAGGATTTATATCTCTTCTGTACCAAAGCTCTCACCACAACCGCAGGTAACCTTGGCATTAGGGTTATAAAACTCAAAATTACTATTTAAACCTTTACGCACATAATCAATCGTCGTTCCCTGCAAATAAGGATAACTTTGGCGATTAACTACTACAGATAAATCTTGAGCAATCGGAAATATTTGATCATCATCGGTCACTGCATCGGCAATATCAATCACATAACCAAAACCCGAGCAACCCGTTTTCTTTACGCCCAAGCGTATACCTATCCCTTTGCCCCGTTTTGTAATGGTTTTTTGTAAATGTTCCAACGCGGCTGGCGTTAACGTAATAGTCTGTTGTTTGGCTTCAAATACACTGACTTCAGGATTCATATTGCTACACCTAAATTTATTTAAATAAATTATAACACATACTAAGCTTACTGCTATCCTTTGAAAAATCGGTCATAGCAAGCGCAACTTGTTGATAATCATCCAATATGGCACAGTGTAATTTCATTAGAGTTACTCACTTTAACAAGTGCTAATTTTAGCTTAATCAAGCTGTTTAGTAACCGCCACTAAAATACCCCGCAGAATATTGAGCTCTTTACGTTCAAGTACCGTTCTGCTAAATAATCTGCGTAAGCGGCGCATGATACGCTCGGCATTTTGGGAATCTAAAAAGCGAATTCTATATAATACTGCCTCTAAGTGCTGGTAAAATTTTTCAATATATTCGGCAGAAGCAAGTGCAAATTCATCATCGAGAGGCTCATGATTTACCGGTTCATTTAAGCTAGCCACTCGCAACTCATAGCTAAGAACCTGTACAGCTGCGGCCAAATTTAACGAACTATATTCCGGGTTAGCAGGAATAGTAACGTGATAATGGCAGCGATCTAGCTCTTCGTTTAATAGTCCCGTATCTTCACGCCCAAATACTAAAGCGACTGTCTGGGTTGTAGCATGCTTTATCATAAGCTCAGCGCATTCGCGCGGCGCAAGCAGCGGCCAAGGCAGTTTACGCTGCCTAGCGCTAGTTCCTACGACTAGACTACAACCCGACAACGCTTGTTCTAAATTATTCACCACTATGGCTTCTGCCAATAAATCATCGGCATTTGAAGACATTGCAACGGCTTTTGAACTAGGGAACTCAACAGGATTCACTAAATAAAGCTGGCGCAAGCCCATGGTTTTCATAGCGCGGGCTGCGGCACCGATGTTGCCTGGGTGTTTGGTGCCGATTAAAACGATGCGGATATTAGTTAACATTTTTCGCGATCAATAAAATATTTCATTAGGTTCTTGAGCAACATCTATCTTGACCTTGGCGGATTGATTCGCTACTGGTTGTAAATATTGTTTAGCCACCTGTTTAGCTACAGAAACTTCTTTGGTTTGGGTCACTTTTTTCAAATCCTCTAATTTACGCACAAACGGCTGCCAACCACGGACGATTTTAGGTAGGGCTTGTAAAGCAGTTTTTGCTTCCTTATAGCTTGCGTATTGGCCGTAGGTGAGTACATAGCGTTTTTGACCTTGGCTAAAAGATTGAAAATAATTAGCCTTACCCGCTAAATTATTTGCCTTAATAAAAGCCTTAACAGCAGCTTCATCGCGGTCCGACATTAATTGAATGGTAAAACCATCTACGCTGGTGCTAACCGCTTTCTCGGTGGCAACTATGGTTTTAACTTGTGGCTTAACTATTGCAGCGGATTTAATCGGCTCTGGTTTAGCAGCAAGCACCGCAATAGTTGAATTTGCTGGCTTGGCTTGCTGAACTTCGGTTTGCTCCTCAACAACGGCTTGAGAATTGGCTGTTACAGCCATGGGTTCGGCAGGTTGAGCAACGGGCTTAACAGCCATGCTCTCATTTGAAGTCACGGCTTGTTTAACTGGTGGTAGTATAGTTGTTTCATCCTGGCCTAAAAAAGCAGCGGTTAATGCATTCTTATCAATTTTAGTAGCAGCATGAACCTGATTATCAGCGAGTTCGGAGTGAACTGGTTTTGCCGGTTCATTGATAACCACAGGCATAATAGCCTTAGCTAAGGGCTGCTCTACTGGTTTAGGCGTATCCGTCTGTGTAACGGGTACCCATGGTGTTTTTACTTCTGGCTTTGGCACAGCTAATTCAGACTGCTTTTTTTTTACCTGTTCGGGAGCAATAATCTGTAATAAAGCATCAGCCTTTGCTTGCTTTGTGGCAGGACTATTTTCAGCTTGCTCGGTGACAGAGCTTTCACTCACGCCTAAAAAACTAACCACTTTTTGTTTGTCAGCTTTTTGCAAAGTTACACTATCACCCGCTACAACCATTACTTTATAACCATCGGGTAAATTTGTACCCGTTACAACGTCCATTAATTGATCATTCATTTTCAAGGTTGCGGTCCATTGACCTGCCTCTTGTCCGGTAAAAACCAACTTATAATCACTGTCCATACTTCCAATGGCCATTGAATTGGAACCTAAGCCAGGACCACCAAATTTGCTGGTTTCAGCCAAGGCTTTAACCGTCTCTAACTTGGCCACAGCAATCGCACGAGTATCTTCAGCAATCCGGCGTTGAACCTGCAATAGCTGATATTCTTGGATTAGCTTCAAATATTCCGTATCACTTTGAGATATTTCTCTCAACCGTTGCTTATCTTGATTTGAGACAGTTGGAGCTGGTTGCATGGCTGCCTGAGGCATAGCTATGTTAGTAGCTGGCATAGGCTGGTTTGGCTGCGCGATACCGTTCATGCTTGGCTTGATTGGCGCAGTTCTAACAGGTGGTGACGTCACTCTATCACCGGCTATAAGACCGTATAGCTGCCATCCCAATATCCCCAGAACTACAACAGTTA
>JAQSXL010000030.1 GCA_029256685.1 Gammaproteobacteria bacterium
CGCGTAGCATGGATATAATCTAACTCTAAGGGAAAATCTAAGCGGGTTAACAAGTGCCCAGCCGGAATTAAAGCACCTACCATGACACACAATAAAATAGGATTTTCTTCCGACAATTGATTATGAATTTCTGCTGCCATTTTATCTAAAGCCCGATTGATATCGTCTTGGGAAAACAAGCAAGTTGACTTAGCATAAACTTCACGCATAGTAGTTGGGAGTGTCATGTTCTTTTACCTTTAATGTATTGGAATCTAGATGCGATAATATAGCCATATTTTGCAATATAGCTTATTTAAATGGCTTGAGATTGTAACTAATCCACAATTTTTGTAAACGCATAAATCATAAAAACTTAGTCAAACAATCCTAAACTATTGTTTTTAGGAAAAATGCTAGATATATTCACTAGTAAGACTATTAAAAAATAAGACATTAAGCCTATAGGTAATTATGTTATTATTAGCTCTTGGCAAGTATAAACTATAAAAATGCAGGGGAGTTATGCAACCAACGACTACTTCTCATAGAAAACCACAAGCTCATCAACCTGAGAAAACTACAGAAGCCGCCCTAGATTTTTTTGGTTCACCAATTTCTTATGATGGACAAGATTTTTTTTATGCTGAAAAAATCACAGCGCTGTTAGCTTCTCTCCAAAAAATGCAACCACCACATCCTGACTATAACCTGGCATTTATCATTCAAGTTTTTGCACTCTTACATAACTATCAGCAACACAATAATCCAAATGGCTTTAAACTCATCAATCAAGTGCTGATTGCTCTTGCCGATAATCCGCGGGCCTGGCAGGCTTTTTTAAAATTTAAGCAATTTCAAAAAACAAATCCGCAGTTATTTATTTCTCATACATCCGAACATGCACCTATTTATCACACCTACACCCTAGAAAATACAACTATTATAGACTGGGAAAAATACCTTAGCCAAAATCTTGAATTGCAAAAAATATATCTTGAGAAATTAACTAAGCAGAAGTTAGGCGAAACCGATCAGATTATCCGAGGCCGTTTATCTCCAAACTACAGTCTAACCCTTATCAATAAACGCCGGGGCTTCACTAAATCTCCAAGCATCTATGCTATTATCGGTTTAGTCATGGCGCATAAAAACAATAACAACTTCGCCGCTCAAGCAGCTCCCAAGCTTATACAAGCTAATTTAGCTCGCCGAGAAAAATTAGCCATTGCTGAGATAATGCCAGAGGCTGCCATACAAATCTTTAAAGGACGCTCTTTTTTGGGCCGACTAAAAAGCCTCTTCGGTAAAGCGGTTTATCCTACCCTTACGGAAATTCTAACTCTAGTTAAAAAACATTCTAAAGATATTGAGGTTATTAAAAGTGCTTTAGCTAGCGTAGCTAAAGTAAAAGCTAGACCACAAGTTTTAACAAATTGTGACTTAAGTTCCGCGGAATTATTAGCTATTGCTAACGATTACAGTAAAGATCCTGTCCTTTTAACAGCCATTATTCAGCATGAAAATTTTGCTCAAGAGCACGTTAATAAGCTGTTTAATTTTTTAGAAATAAAGGATAACACGCTTTTTATAAGCCTTCATCAAGCCTTGACTACCAGTAACGAAGGTAGATTTAGTCTATATTTTGCGCAAAAATTGCAGCAAGCCTCCGAGCAAGTTATTACCGAATCGGGCGATAATGCTAGGCTAGCAACTAAATATACTCGCTTATATACTGAGCTGTTAGGAAATTCATTAAAAAAATTACCGTTAGACCAGTTAAAGGTTATTACTGAGCAGTTTCCCTACGTTACTAAAATAGCAGCTGAATACGGCTTAATTACTCCAAAGCAAGGCATTAACAACGCTATACTCCTACAAACTCATAATCCAGTATTTATAGAAAGAACCTTAGAAATTAAATTTTATAAGATGGAATTCGCACTTAATCAAAAAAATAGTCGAATGTTTTTTAACGATCTCGATGAGCTCTGTGATTTATACCAGCGTTCAATAGCTAGGCCCGATATTCGTGAACCCATAAGAGGCTTTCTCTGTGCCAATTTTCATAAATTGCCAGTTGAATACCAAATTAAGTTTTCGGCAAAGGATCACGCCTTAGCTCAAATTTATTTATTAGATAATGATGCTAAACACCCACTTGATAGTACCTGTAAAGTTCTACAAGAACTAGCTCATACTCAACAAGACCCGGCTACAAACAGTAGAGTTTCATACCACTTAGCTCAAAAATCGCTAGCCCTTGGTGAAGATTTAGAACATGATGATACCTTAGAAAGCTCTTCCGATGATCTTTCTGAGATAACTAGCGACGGGAAAACGCCTATTAATGATCCTATGAGCGAAGACGATACGAATCATTGGTCCGATAGAGAAGATTCCTTAAGGGATAGCCCTAGACCTTAGTCTTTCCCTAGAATTAAGCTCGATTACCAGCTGTAATCGAGCTTAAAAACATCCTTACGCAATACTCCAGGTCAATTGCAAGCCTAATAAATCGGCAGCATTTTTACTCGTACCTACTGTATGTACCTGCGAACTACCTATGGGTACGGTATGATCAATATCACCATCTTTTATAAACAAATGAGTATAACCCACATCTAAACCAATCGCTTTGGTGGGTTGATAATGAGTACCTAAGGATACCGCAATTCTATCACCATCGGGTAAACGCACGCCCCTATCCTCATTAGCCACCGGAGTTTGGTCATAGCCAAGGCCTGCACGGAACAACCATTGGTCATTCAGCTTGTAATTGGTACCTATAGCCACGCGCCAAGTGTCTCTAAAGTTTTCTGGCAGGGTTACACTGCCTTTAGTTGGGATTAATTTCTTATTAATCAGATCAGGCATAACTGAAGCTATGTTATTAAGGGTAATATCTTTAATAACACTCCATTGGGTATAGCTTACATTACCTAACAAGGTCCAGCATGGATTGAGATCATGGACAATACTCAAGCTGGTGGTGGCTGGTAAGGTAATATCGGCAGTTGCATTATCGGAACCAACTGTCAAACCAGGCATGGCTAAGGTACTGTTACCGGTTAAATGATGTTTAACCTTAGACACATAATTCAAGCCCACGCGAGTACCGGAAGTAAATTGATATAAGGCCCCTGCTCGCCAGCCAAATGCCCAATCCGAAGCTTGGTTTTGGCTATTAGCTTCTACATAAGTTGGGGCTGGACTAACCGATACTGGGATAAGTGCTACCGAATTTAAAGTCGCATCTAGATTTTGATAATCAATTCCCAAACCTATGGATAACTGATCGGTTACCTTAATGCCTATGCTAGGGCTTAAATCCATGGCTTTGACGCTGGATTCTGTGGCCTCACGGCGCACCACGGAATCATTGCTGTAGTCGGTTGCTAAACCAAAAGGCGCGGTTAAGCTAAAACCTAACACGATTCTGTCATTAATAGGCGCTGCGAGATGAAACGCAGGAATCAGTGCAGGGCCACCACCATCTGCAGAACCCTCGAGTGTGCTAGATAAGGAGGTGCCAGGCACACTCCAAGTGCTTTTACCCGAAAAATTCGCTTTAGAACGAATGCCTGTCGCCGATACGACGATTTGTGGAGTAGTTAATCTTACTAAACCGGCTGGATTATAGTAAGCGGTGCTTGCATCTTCTGCAATGGCAGCCCCGCCCGCACCAAAATCACCCATATTAACGGCATTGCCTTCAAATAGTTGAAATCCTGATGCAGCAGCTTGGTTAGTAAAGCCCGCTAACATCATGCCCAACGCTACTAGTTTTAAAGAAGTAGCTGGTTTTTTCATGATTCACAATCTCCTAAATTCATGATTAATAGAGCTTAGTAACTTACACCAGTTTCAGTTAATTGTGAAGCTACTTGCATTATTACTTAGCATTAGGCTTATACATATTATCGCGCAGATAAACGGGTAAGGCTTGCTCGGCAGCAACGGCTTTGCCTTGCTGGTAAGCAACCGCCGCTAATACCGCAACATCTTGTGCATGCGGATAAAGATTGGGTTCAACTTCAATGACCTTATCAGCTAATTGCTGTTTTAAGACTTCAGCAAAGTTTAACCAACCATCACCTACCCCATACCAATCATTATCGCTGGGCAAAGGCACCTTGGTTAAAGAACAGAGCTGCTCGGCTTCAATAGCATACATTTTATTGGCATTATCCAATTGAAAACTGGCCCAATAAAGCTCACCCATTCTAGCATCTAAGGTTGTAATCACCTTCTGCCAATTCCGTATCCGATAAGCACCTTGCGCTAAAGCCCATAGAGTAGAAATAGGAATCACCGGTAAATCGGCTGCAAAGGCAATCCCTTGCACAACGCCCGCTACTATTCTAAGCCCGGTAAAGCTACCAGGACCACAACCAAAAGCAATGGCATCTAACTGCTGCAAGCTTATGTTAGCTTCGGCTAATAATCCATCAATCATGGGTAAAATCAATCGAGTATGTTGCTGCGGTTTTACCTCATAGCGTTCCTGCACCTCATCGTTGATTAACAAGGCGGCTGAACAGACTTGAGTCGAGGTATCAATGGCTAAGATTCTGGGCATGACGCGTCCTGTTTTTGTAATAAATGCTTAAAAAATTGCACGACCTTATCCAAGTGCCTAGTTCTTGCCATAGGCGGTAAACTCGCTAAAAAGATATTACCATAACTACGTTGTATTAAACGTACATCACAAATCATTAATACCCCATGATCCGTTTGATCGCGAATTAACCGGCCCGCCCCCTGTTTTAACATTAATACAGCACGTGGCAATTGGTATTCCATAAACGCATTTTGTCCCGCGGCTTGTATAGCCGCTGTTCTTGCCTGTAAGATAGGATCATCGGGAGCCATAAAGGGCAGTTTATCAATAATGACACAGGATAAGGCTTCGCCTCTGACATCCACCCCCTCCCAAAAACTACTGGTACCTAGCAAAATGGCATTTTTAAGCCGTTTAAATTCGGTCAATAATTGCAGCTTAGGTGCTTGACCTTGTACTAACAAAGGGAAATCAAGCCGCTGCTGTAACAGCTGCGCTGCTGTTTGTAGGGCCAAATGACTGGTAAATAGCATGAAAGCCCTACCGCGACTAGCTTGTAGTACGGGTATCGCGGCCTTGATAACTTCCTCGGTATAATTAGGTTGAGTGGCTTCCACCATTTTATTGGGCACATACAATACCGCTTGTTGCTTATAATTAAAGGGGCTTTCTAACAACAAAGTTTTGGCGTCTTTAATACCTAACTGTGCAGCAAAATGATTAAAGTTTCCATTTACGGCCAAGGTAGCTGAGGTAAATACCCAAGCCTTATTAGCCGCTTGCATCATTTGTTGAAAAGGCTGGGCAATATCCATGGGGGTAAAATGCAAACTAAATGCTTTACTGAAAACCTCATACCAATGAATTTGTTTAGCTTCCGTTACACCCGTCAAGCGGGAAAATTTAGTCAATAATTCTTGACAACGCTTAGCGCCATTAGCAAGTTCCTCACTACGCTCCGCTTGATTGTTGAGTAAGCTAAGCAAATCTTGCAATGGCTCTTTGAGCTGAGTTATGGCTTGTTGCAAACTAGCTTTACTAGCAATTTCATGCCAAGGTTTTCTTCGTGGCGGCTCACCAAAGGCAAGACGCATATTTTGTACCGCTAGCTGTAGCTGCTGGCAAAACTTATCAAATTCTTTTATTTCTTTTGCCTGGTGTGAGGCGAGGAGCTGCATATCACGGGCTAATTCATTCAGTTGCCGACTGCTAACACTTTCCCCAAAAAAATGGCTAGCCACCTCGGGCAATTGATGCGCTTCATCAAGAATAATAGCCTCGGCTAAGGGCAATAATTCGGCAAAACCTTCTTCACGCAGGACCATATCGGCAAAAAACAAATGATGATTCACAATGACGACATCGGCCTCTTGCGCCTTGCGTCTGGCTTTGACTAAGTAACAATCAGACCAATACGGACATTCTTGTCCTAAACAGTTGTCCGCATTACTGGTAACCACGGGCCAAACCTCTGCATTTTCTGGTAATTGACTAAACTCACTGATATCACCGGTGCGAGTATGAGCTAACCAAGATTTTAATTGCAGTACATCATTGGCCACTTGCGGGCTAGTAAAACGCCCATCGCCATAAGCATTATTGAGACGCTGTAAACACAGGTAATTAGCACGGCCTTTTAATAAGGCAACTTTAACCGAAATCCTAAGCGCTTTACTTAAAGTAGGTATATCATAATGAAATAATTGATCTTGCAGATTTTTAGTGCCGGTAGAAATAATAACTTTCTTACCCGACAACAAGGCAGGAACCAGATAGGCAAAGGTTTTCCCGGTTCCAGTTCCCGCCTCAGCGATCAGGATCTCTTGTTCATGTAAGGCTTGTTCAACAGCTTGGGTTAACTGTAGTTGAGGCTCACGTTCACTATAGCCTGGAATGGCGCTGGCCAGTGGCCCTTGGTCACTTAAAATACTCGAGCTACTTACATTATTGATACACGGTTTAATGGCAACACCTATTCTTCTAAGTATTGCAACTTATCCTGAACCTCTTTCCATTCTTCTGCATCGATGGGCGCTGCTTTTTTAACGGTGATATTTGCCCACTTTTGTGCAAGATCGGCGTTAATTTGTAAAAATTGCTGCTGCTCTTCTGGCAATTCATCTTCAGAAAAAATGGCGTTAACCGGGCATTCGGGTTCACATAATGCACAGTCAATGCATTCATCGGGATTAATAACCAAGAAATTAGGGCCTTCATAAAAACAATCAACCGGGCAAACTTCTACGCAGTCGGTATATTTGCAGCGGATGCAGCTTTCAGTCACAACAAATGTCATATACGATAACCTATCAATTAATTACAGTTTACTTAGTTTACGGTTAATTTTTGTCAACGACAAGAATTAGCTAAATGAATAAGTGTTAGCCCAACCCGTCATACGCTACTAATTGGGTGATTTATAGCTTGGCTTCCATTAAAATTCTGAAAACCAATCTTAAAACCTTTTTTATAACTTATCAAAGTGGGTTAGTAAGGAAGGGCTTTATAATACATGCGCTTGCTTACAATAGTCATTATAGCTATTTTGCTTTTTGGTAAGCAGCAGTATTAGCACAAGTTTCACCCCACTAATAAATCTTAAACCGCTGTTTACTAGCCCTTAATAACGCAAAAATAACTGGCCATAGCACGGCACTGGTTAAAGATGGCAACCAATATTGCCAAGAACTAATTACTTGTCCAGCAAAACCTTGCACCAAATAAAGAATCACTTGGTAAATTAATATCAACAACATTATCATCAGGGCTTGCAACCATAAGGGGGAAACTAGGATTTGCCTGCGAATATTGCTGGCAAAATAACTCGTTAATAAACAGGCCAGAGCGTGCTCGCCAAGTAAAGAGCCATGCAAACCATCTAAGAACAAGCCTAAAAGCCAGGCTAATTTGATACCTACCCGATTGGGTAAAACGATAATCCAATAAAGAGTTACTAGCATGACCCATGCCGGCCGCAGCCAATTCATTGTTCCGGGCAAAGGCCAGATGGTAAGGATGATGCCGAGCAATAAACTAAGACCAATCACACTATATACGCTAATATTACTTGCTTTCATCATTACTTTTTTCTTTATCAGATTCTGGTAACTTGGCCAGCTTAGGCCAAACTAATAATACTAAACGATTATGATTTAGTTGCGCGCTAGGTTTTACGATTACAGCGGCAAAATCATTGTCAGTTTCCCTGCTCACCCTTTTTACGACACCAACGGGATACCCATTAGGATAACGCTGCCCTAAGCCAGAACTAATCAATTGATCGCCCTCTTTAATATCGAGGGTAATAGGAATATGAGCGAGTGATAAAGTACCTAAAGCCCCATTACCTAAAGTAATGGCGTGCATTCCCGTGCGTACTACTCTCACCGGAACTGCATTACGTGAATCGGTGACCAACATAACCCGGCTGGTATAAGCATCTGTTTCTATGACTTGGCCTACAATACCTTTGGCATCAATAACTGGCTGATTAAGATACACCCCATCTTTAGTACCCTTATCGATTACAATTTGACTAAGATAGGGCTCAGCCTGAATAACTAATACTTGAGCAGCCAGGATACGTTCATGTGGTTGTGGATTTGAGCCTAGCAAAGCGCGAAGTTCTTTATTTTCTTTTTCTAAATCAATGAACTTCTGTAACTTAGCTTCCAATAAAATATTATTAGCTTGCAGATTGGTATTTTGTTCAATTAAAGCCTGGTTGGCAGAAAGGCTAGTAAAAATATAGCGGCCAAATTTAATCGGCCAATCCACTATATATTTGAAAGGCATACTA
Source organism: Gammaproteobacteria bacterium (assembly GCA_029256685.1). Lineage (GTDB taxonomy): Bacteria > Pseudomonadota > Gammaproteobacteria > JAQSXL01 > JAQSXL01 > JAQSXL01. The sequence continues at coordinate 8,343 of JAQSXL010000030.1, forward strand.
ATGCTATTTAAGGTAGCATGCACTGGCTTTAAGTAAGATGATTGGTGACCATCTAAAATAATTAAAGCGATTGTGGTTATGGCTAGAATAATTAGCCAACGATTTTGCGACGAATGCCGCCTAAAAAGCGCCCTAATAAAATGCTCCTTTCAGCTATAAGTTTAGGTAATATTATTCCTCAATACGTCCCTGTAGTTCTAATGCAGTATCAGGCTGATACTGTACTAGTTTTACTATTCTGCAAAACAGGGTTTACTTATGGCAAAGCCTAGATCCTTATGGAATATCTCAGCAGGAAGGGTATGAACTTTTCATGCTGAAGTTACCTAAGTCTTACTTTGCCTACCAGACCTTACTCATTTGACAAGAAATCACCACCTAATTCATCCATGATTTCTAAGGCGCGCCCTCCCCCTCTTGCTACACAGGTTAAAGGATCTTCGGCAACAATGACGGGTAATCCTGTCTCTTCCATTAATAACCGATCCAGATCTTTTAATAAAGCGCCTCCACCGGTTAATACCATACCACGCTCGGCAATATCTGCTGCAAGTTCTGGTGGAGCCTGCTCTAAAGCTGCCCGCACGGCACCTACAATACCCGATAAGGGCTCTTGCAAGGCTTCTAGAATTTCATTGCTATTTAGCACAAAGCTGCGTGGTATACCCTCGGCTAAATTTCGGCCACGTACTTCAACAGCGCGTACCTCATTTGCCGGGAATGCAGAACCAATTTCTTGTTTGATGCGTTCAGCGGTGGTTTCACCAATTAAACTGCCATAATTACGCCTAACGTAGCTAACAATAGACTCATCAAAGCGATCCCCACCAATACGCACCGATTGAGAATACACAATGCCACTGAGGGATATGATAGCAACTTCTGTGGTACCACCACCGATATCAACTACCATAGAACCACTGGCTTCTTCAACAGGCATACCGGCGCCAATGGCAGCAGCCATGGGCTCTTCAATTAGATAAACCTCACGGGCTCCTGCTCCCATCGCAGATTCGCGGATAGCACGGCGCTCTACTTGGGTTGAACCACAGGGCACACAAACCAGCACGCGTGGACTGGGGCGTAAAAAGCGATTCTCATGTACTTTGTGAATAAAGTGCTGGAGCATCTTTTCGGTTACAAAAAAATCGGCAATAACCCCATCCTTCATGGGACGGATGGCTTGAATATTGCCGGGGGTACGGCCTAACATGCGTTTGGCCTCTATACCAACTGCGGCCACACGTTTTTGTCCACCCTCTTGCCGGATAGCAACCACAGAGGGCTCGTTTAATACAATGCCTTTACCACGTACGTAGATCAACGTATTGGCGGTACCTAAATCAATCGATAGATCGGTGGAAAACATCCCACGGAGTTTCTTAAACATATTGTTACAGCACCTTTAGATTTTGAATGCCAAATAGGAAATAACTCTAACCTAAATTCTTATATGAGTCGAGAGTAGGCTTATATTTTCTTACAGATAGATTTTGCCATGGTGCCGCAAACTTTATAGCAAAATTTTTAATTACAGAATTTATAGGGTCCATTTTATTATTGGGTTAGTCGGTTTTTTCTTTCTCTACTATAAAGTCCATATACGAGCCGAGATTAAATTTAATAAAAATCCACCCGATCATCGCTCACCTAGCATTTTAAATTTTTTTAAACTCAGTATAATGTTCGGTTCAATTGTAAGATTCGGAGCCATTATGTCCCTACTACCTAAAGACGTAGCCAAAGTCGCCCACTTAGCACGTTTAGCGCTTAATGAAGCGGATATTCCTAAATATAGTGAAAATCTAACTAATATTTTAGGATTTATCGAACAAATGAATGAAGTTGATACAAGCCATATCGAACCCATGGCACATCCACTGGATGCTCATCAACGTCTGCGCCCCGATGTTGTGACCGAACATAACCAACGCGAATTATTCCAAACCCTGACCTTGCACACCGAGGCCGGTCTTTATCTGGTCCCCCAAGTGATCGAAACCAAAATAGAGGAATAAGCTACCCCATGCATACCAAAACTATTGCAGAATTAATTCAAGGATTGCGTGCTAAAGAGTTTTCCAGTGAAGAACTAACCCGTTGCTATCTGGATAGAATCAAAAGCTTTGATAAACAAGTTAACAGCTTCGTTACCATTACCGAAGAACAAGCCATGCAAGCGGCAAAACAAGCGGATAAACGCTTAAGCGACGGCACGGCAGAACTACTAACCGGAGTGCCTCTTGCACAAAAAGATATTTTTTGTACCTCGGGCGTCAAAACCAGCTGCGGCTCTAAAATGTTGGATAATTTTATCGCGCCTTATGATGCCACTACCGTTGAGCGCTTTAATAAAGCGGGGATGGTAATGCTAGGTAAAACCAATATGGATGAGTTCGCTATGGGCTCATCCAATGAAACCAGTTACTATGGCCCGGTAAGAAACCCTTGGGATTTAAACCGAGTACCCGGCGGCTCATCGGGTGGTTCAGCCGCAGCTGTTGCAGCTCGCCTTGCACCGGCAGCCACCGGCACAGATACCGGTGGTTCCATCAGACAACCGGCCGCTCTTTGTAATCTTACCGGGTTAAAACCTACTTATGGACGCGTCTCCCGTTATGGCATGATTGCCTTTGCCTCCAGCCTTGACCAAGGCGGTCCTATGACCCAAACGGCAGAAGATGCCGCCTTATTAATGCAAGTCATGGCCGGATTTGACCAAAAAGATTCCACCAGTGTGGATCGCGAAGTTCCCGACTATAGTGCAACTCTCAACGATTCCATCAAGGGCTTGCGTATAGGCTTACCCAAGGAATACTTTGATGAAGGCTTAGAACCCGAGGTCGCTAAACTCATACAAGCAGCCATTCAAGAATACGAGAAGTTGGGAGCGACTATTCATGAAATTAGTTTACCGGAAACCAAACTCTCGGTACCCACTTACTATGTGATTGCCCCTGCCGAATGCTCTTCTAATTTATCGCGTTATGATGGAGTGCGTTTTGGCTACCGTTGTGAGAATCCTCAAAACTTAGAAGATCTTTATAAGCGCTCACGCGGCGAGGGTTTTGGCGCCGAAGTTAAACGGCGGATCATGATAGGCACTTATGCCCTATCATCGGGTTATTATGATGCGTATTACTTAAAGGCCCAAAAATTGCGCCGTATTGTGAGTGACGATTTTCGCAAAGCCTTTGCAGAAGTTGATGTGATTATGGGGCCGACCTCTCCAAGCCCAGCGTTTGGATTAGGCGCCAAAAGTGATCCTATTAGCATGTATTTATCGGATATTTATACCATTGCGGTTAATTTAGCGGGTATACCGGCTATCTCAATTCCAGCGGGATTTATTAACGGCTTACCGATTGGTTTGCAGATCATGGGTAATTATTTTAATGAGGCGAAATTATTGAATATGGCCCATCGTTACCAACAGGTTACCGATTGGCATAAAAAAATTCCGGCAGGATTTTAAAAAAACTAAACAGATAAGAGACGATGAAACCCAAACACGCTGTGAATACATCCATGGACGCTTCGATGCAGCGTCCATGCTGCATAGAGTTTGCTTTTTCATCATCTCTATCTATTTTAAAATCAGCCTAATAAAAAGGCGAATAAAGAAGAGGTTATAAAAATGGAATGGGAAGCTGTTATTGGCTTAGAAGTACACGCACAATTATCTACCCAAGCAAAAATTTTCTCGGGTGCGGCCACCGCCTATGGTGCGGCGCCTAATACTCAGGCTTGTGCCATAGACTTAGGTATGCCAGGTGTCTTGCCCGTGTTAAATCAAGAAGTGGTTGTTATGGCTATTAAATTTGGCTTAGGCGTTAATGCCCAAATCAACAAACATTCTGTTTTTGATCGCAAGAATTATTTTTACCCCGACTTACCCAAGGGCTACCAAATTAGTCAATTCAAACAACCCGTGGTAGGCGAAGGCTATATAGACATTCAACTTGATAATGGCGAAATCAAACGCATAGGCATCACCCGTGCTCATTTAGAAGAAGATGCCGGTAAATCCCTACACGAAGATTTTAGCGGCATGTCGGGCATAGATTTAAACCGAGCCGGCACCCCTTTACTAGAAATCGTATCGGAACCGCATTTACGTTCTGCAACGGAAGCCGTGGCCTATTTAAAAACCTTACACGCTTTAGTGCGCTATCTAGGCATTTGTGATGGTAACATGCAAGAAGGCTCATTCCGTTGTGATGCTAACGTTTCGGTACGTCCCAAGAATCAAAAAGAATTGGGAACCCGCGCCGAGATTAAAAATGTTAACTCCTTCCGATTTGTAGAAAAAGCCATTAATTATGAAATTGAACGCCAAATAGAAATTTTGGAAAACGGTGGCAAAATTGTGCAAGAAACCCGGCTTTATGATTCGGTAAGGAATGAAACCCGTTCCATGCGCGGTAAAGAAGAGGCGCATGATTACCGTTACTTCCCCGATCCCGATTTACTGCCTTTGGTGTTTGACGAGGCCTTAATCGAATCGATTCGAGCTTCACTACCCGAATTACCGGAACAAAAACGCCAACGCTTTCAAGCACAATACGGTTTATCGGCTTACGATGCGATAGTACTGATTGCTAACCAAGATACGGCCGCCTATTTTGAACAGGTGGTTAATCAAGGCGTTAGTGCGAAGCTGGCTACTAATTGGATTATGGGTGATTTAGCCGCAGCCCTTAATAAAGATGGTTTAGAAATCAATCAAAGCCCCATTAGTGCAGAGCAACTGGCCGAATTATTAAAACGCATTGAAGACAATACCATCTCCGGCAAAATTGCCAAGACCGTATTCGAAGCCATGTGGCAAGGTAAAGGCAGTGCCGATGAGGTTATTGCAGCTCAAGGCTTAAAACAGGTGACCGACACCAGTGCCATAGAAAAAGTTATAGAGGAAGTGATGGCGGCCAATCCCGAACAGTTAGCCGACTACCGCTCCGGCAAAGATAAACTCTTTGGTTTCTTTGTGGGCCAAGTGATGAAACTTTCCAAGGGCAAGGCTAACCCACAGCAGGTGAATGATTTACTCAAAACGAAACTTCACGGCTAAACAGCGTCTCCTTGCTAGTTGGCCACAGTCGATTATGAATCTCTGCCACGGCAATTTGCCAGTGGCAGTTTTTTTATCCGGCAGCCTAAAGAAATAGCCGGATATAAAATGGAGTTAGGGCTTATAAATTGGCTGATTTTTAGGTAGCTTTATCGCTACTATCAAGCATGCTATTATGTATCTTCTAAAATTGTGGATTTTGTTTGCGATAGTTAATATTAAAAGGATTAAATATGACGGAACTCAATAAATCTGAGCAGACACAACAAGTGAATAAATGTCCATATAACACTAGGTTTATTATCATCGCCCAGGATACCCAGATTAATATACCTAAAAAGCTGTTAACAGCTACTATAAAAAATTATAACAACTTGCATAAACAGGCGATAAAAGCCGGTAAATTTAAGCCTATTGAAGGAAAAAACCTAAGCGTACAGCAGCTGGTTTTACTAAGCCAATCTAATGAAACTTTAGCTTCTCACTTATTGAAGCTAAGTTTTGAAAAACTTGTTTATTGGCATCATGATTTAGATTTTTTTGCTAAGAACGATCCAGAAAGTTTAAGTATTTATATTGATGAAGAGCCAGCCTGGCAATTTGACTTAAAAACCCATAAATTTTATCACCCTGAAATTAATGAAATTATTACAAATAAGGATAAAATAGCTCCGTCAGAACTGCCAGTCCCCCTCGACTCCGTAAAATACTTTTTAGTTTACAATGTGTATGCCTCGTTAAGCTATCGTATTTTACAATATCATCCACAACTAGCTAAAGGCTGTTTAACAAGTACAAATAATAAAGCAACCTTACGGCTTTTTTTACCTAAGCATGAAACGCCATTAAATGATAGTCCTAACCTACTTAATTCAATAGCAAAGGTCTATCAAGAACAATACGACCTAAAACTATTAAATAATAGCCGGCTTGCTCAATTAAGCTTTGCCGAAATTCTAGACTTATGTGAGGCCTCAACGGATTTACAACAAAAACTTTTTGATGAGGTCGTAGAAAAGATCAAACAATCCATAAAAGCGGGAAAAAAACCGCAACAGAAACTTGATTTAACCGAAGTGAATTTCACATATCCCTTAAAGGGCACCGATCTTTATTACACCTTATTTTTTCAGCTACTTTTTAAGTATTTTGCAGATAATAAAGAAAAGGCTTTACAGACTTGCCGCGCTTATCCTGCCCTGGCTCAATTTGTCTATAGTGTCGCACATAATGCCCTGCTAGGCTTGGCAAACCCTCTGACAAATCATTCCGTTGCTAAATCACCCACCTCAAAATCCGTAAAAAAACATAGCAAGCATTTAGTTTGCGAGCTTATTGAGCAACAACCTAAATTTTTAACCAAAGTGATTGAAAGTCCATCGTTATTTACCAGACTTTATGGTCAACCAAACCAAACTCAGCAACTGCTATCCCAAATTAATAGAGTCCAATCACCGTCTTCTTACGACGAACTCCAGGTTGTATCAATCGCTACGCATACCGTTCTTGCGGCCATAGAAAAGCAAAGACCCTATAGTCTCACCTACAAATTTTTAAAATTTGTGCTGGATACAACGGGTATTAATTTAAGTAAAACCAAACTGGCTTATTATGAGGCCTATCTTGCACTTAAAAAACAACAACTCAACGAAGCCAACACCAGCAGTCACAGGCGATTAAGCCTTACGCCGGTTAAAAAATCTAAAACCGTACAGTCAACCAAAGATAATATCGGTATTTTAAATTTTGATGGGGAAATCTCGCCCGCTTCTCGAATCACTCAGGAAACGACTATGGTATTCCAAGAGCCGCAGGATGAGCAGCAAGAACGAACCGATATAGCTACCGATAACGAAGCTAAAACTATTTATAGCACCTTATTCATTTATACAAACAACAGCCATAGAAAAACGGCTCTGCAAGATGGTGAATCCATTTCGGCCGATTCAGCGAATACCGACAGCACAACAAGCTCTTACGATGACAGCTCAGCAAAATGGGGGTTCTGCAATATTTTATGATTAACTTGAATTTTGGCTAAGCAGGCTCCGTCGCCGTTGCACGGCGCCCGACATCCTTGCGGCAAAGGTTTACTTATTCACCCTTGACTAATCTTTTTGAACTTCTGCCAGAGCATAGGGGTATAAGCCAACCTTGTTTTTCAAGGATGAAAAACTATAGAGCGTACAAGGAGGTATTCACAGCGTGTTGGCATTACCCCTATGCCCTGGC
>JAQSXL010000195.1 GCA_029256685.1 Gammaproteobacteria bacterium
GGCTAAGTGAAAGTACAGTCAAATCGGCAACTCTAAATACTCCACTCTTTTTACTGCCAACAAACCTTTTGTTAAAGAACATTTATTTGATTACTCATACTTATAAACATAGTACACCTTGTCCAATTTGCAAGTTTTAGAGCATTATTTTTTTGTAAGCGAGGTTAAATTTATAAATGGGTTAAGATGGCTCTTTGGCCGCCAGCCATGAAATGATAGCCTACCTCCTCTCTAATTTGACCGTAAACATTTTATACCCTCCAGGCGATTATGGTTAAAATGAGAATGGCTCAGGATTTACGCTTGAGCTTAGCAACATCAATGCTATAATGACTCGCTATTTGCGGTTACCTGCTATCAATTCTTGCTGAGAGGATCTTAATTACCATGAGTATTGCCGAAGCTATAGAGAAAAAAAATCAAACTAAGCTACAAGGCCCACCTAATCAACCCTTACGCGATTGTGTATTAAATGCCTTGCGGAATTATTTTACTCAACTGGATGGCGAATTACCCCGTGATCTTTATAATTTGGTATTGAATGAAATTGAAGCCCCTTTACTAGAGGTCGTAATGGATTACACCAAGGGTAATCAAAGTAAGGCCGCCGTTTTATTAGGCTTAAGCAGGGGTACCTTACGTAAAAAATTACACCTATACAGTCTTGAATAAAAGTCTTATAAAATATTGCAGCAAAATTTACTGCCTTATAAGGTTTCTTCAAGGACAGCCCCCTCTACAAAACATAAACCACCCATTAATTAAAATGGGTAGTTAACTGTTTGAAAGGGTTATCATCCTCTTTTTTTAACATGCCGCATTAAACGCTTACGCTTATTAATTTGGCTTGCAGTAAGCTTGTTTTTACGGCCGGCAAATGGATTTTCGCCACCCTTAAACTCTACTCTTATCGGGGTTCCGGTCAACTTTAACGCATGGCGGTAAAAGTTGATAAGATAGCGTCTATAGGCTGTTGGAATCGCTTCGACTTGGTTACCATGAATAACGATAATCGGTGGATTATGTCCGCCTACATGCGCATAACGCAATTTTATGCGCCTACCCTGCACTAAAGGCGGCGAATGCTCGGCTACCGCTTTTTGCAATAATTCGGTCAGTTTGTTAGTAGAAAACTTCTTAGTGGCAGACTGATAAACGCTACGCACTGCCTTAAATAAATCCCCCACCCCTGTACCATGTAAAGCCGAAATAAAATGTAAGGGAGCAAAATCAACAAAGCCTAGTTTACGATGCAACATTTCTTTGACTTCGGCTTTTCCTTCGGGTTGCATCCCATCCCATTTATTAATGGCTAAGACTAAGGCTTTACCAGATTCCAATACGAAGCCCAATAGATTAAGATCATGATCGACAATACCTTCACGGGCATCAAATACCATAATCACTACGTTAGCCGCTTCAATAGCTTGCAAGGTCTTAACCACCGAAAATTTTTCTATGGTCTCGCTAATTTTTCCTCGACGACGTACTCCGGCGGTATCAATCAATACATACTGCTCACCATGACGCTCAAGTGGAATAAAAACACTGTCCCGCGTGGTTCCTGGCATATCACATACCACCACTCGCTCTTCACCCAACATGCGATTGACCAGAGTCGATTTACCCACATTTGGCCGGCCTATAATCGCGGTTTTAATGCCTTGCTCAAGCTGTAAAGGTTGAATTTCTGTTTGCGGCAATAAGCTTAATACCTTAGCCAATAAGTTATGAATGCCCCTGCTATGTGCTGCGGCGATAGGCAAAGGCTCTCCTAAAGCTAAAGCGTGGAAATCCGCGCAGGCAATTTCGGTGTTTAAACCATCGGTTTTATTAACCACGAGCTGAATGGATTTGTTAAGTTGACGAAATTCACGGGCAAGCTGCTCATCAGCTGCGGTTAGACCCGCCTTTCCATCCACTATAAATAGTAAAAGATCGGCCTCCAACATGGCCTGTTTAGCCTGAGCTGCCATGAGTTCATCAATAGTGGAATCAATCTCCCCTATTCCACCCGTATCAACCACAATGAATGCGCGCTCATCAAATTCCACGTGACCATAGATACGATCACGAGTTAAACCAGGCTGATCGGCAACCAGCGCGGCTCGGCTTTTAGTAAGCATATTAAATAATGTAGATTTACCAACGTTGGGGCGACCTATTATCGCAACGACAGGTAACATTTACACACTACCGATACGATAAGCAGCCATTTTGCCTGCTTTTGTTACAACCACCAGTGTATTATTAACCACCACCGGCGTAGCAATAATTCCATCCCCACTGACTTTAACCCTTGCAATAAAATGACCATCCTCTAAGGCTAACCAATGTAAATAACCTTCGACATCGCCGACTACAATAGCTTGGTCATGAATCACGGGACCTGTAATACGACGCGCATTTAACTGGGGTTGGCGCCACTCGACTTTGCCCGTTTGGCGATTAACCGCCCAGATCTGGCTATCGGTATCAGCCGCTATTAATAAATTACCGGTGGCGGCTAAATTGTTATAGGTTGAAAATGGCCGTTGCCATAATAACTGGCTACCATCCGCCGACATCGCCAATAGATTACCTTGATAAGCAGCCGTATAAATGGTTTTGTTAATGATTAATGGGCTAGTATCAACATCAATTAATTGCTGCACCAAAGAAGCCCCTTGTGGCATAGCAATGGTACGTTCCCATATCAACTGACCATTATTCAATTTGACCGCCGTCAGTTTGCCATCATTAAACCCAGCCACGACCCTATCTTGGCTAATACGCGGCGCACTGTTTACCCGCAACATATATTGGCTAGGCGTATGATCATATTGCCAACTAATACTACCATCGCTAGCATTAAGCCCATAAAGCTTACTATCAATCGTTTTAACGATGACTTTATCTGCAGCAATTTGTGGGGCCGCTAAAATTTGTGTCGAGACAGTACGTTGCCAAAGAAGTTTACCCGTTGCTCGCTCAAGCGCAATGACCTTACCGTCGCTAGTGCCAACGGCTACAAGAGTATGGCCAACCCCTGGACCGCTAGTGATGGTGGCGTGAGTTTGGATTGACCAGAATCGCTTACCACTATTAACGTCATAGGCCGCAACAGTTCCATTATAATTACTTGCATATACAACACCTTGTTCAGCCGCTAAAGGCAGCGGTATTTGCATATTGCCCGAACCATTACCAGTACTTGCTGTCCATAAGGTTTTAACCTGTGATGAAGAAGATAATGGGACTAAGGGACTTGGTTTAGGATGATTATCTTTACCAAAACCACTCAATTGGCTACAACCAATTAAGGAAAAACTGGCAATACTTATCAACACACTGGCTACTATTTTTTTCATGCGTT
>JAQSXL010000196.1 GCA_029256685.1 Gammaproteobacteria bacterium
AGAGTAGGTATGACTGGATTACAAGGATTTTTATTAATCATATTGCCGATTCATTACATTTAAGTTTAGGATATGCTATTTTAGCGACTTAAAGTTAATTTGTCATAAGGAACACCCATGAAAAAATTATTATTTATGCTTGCCCTCACCCTTAGCGCTAATACTTTTGCTCATGATGAGGCTTCGGGGCATGAGGAAGCAACTGAAGACGAGATGTATAATAGCAAGGCTATTGTGCTTGATAAAAGCCATAAAGAATTTACTATTCAGCTCCCTTCCAATCCAACAACCGGGTATAGCTGGTTTATAAAGGATTATGATGAGAGATTGGTAGAGCCCACTAAACACCAGTTTATTTCACCCAAAAAAGAGCGTATAGGTGCAGGTGGGATGGAAACTTGGACATTTAAAGCAACCAGAGCCGCTTTTGATGTTCCTCATATGACCCAAATTAGCTTTGTATACGCGCAGCCTTGGAATTTAGAGTCGGTGAGTGATAATGTAGTAACCGTTGTTACGCATTAATCAACTTATACTACGTCAGACCCATTCTGTCTGACGTAGATTATACCCATACTATTTATAGCATACCGGGCTTATTTTTTTATCAACTTAGGATAAACGGGCTGCCATATCAATTGATCGAGCTCATGGGCTATCAAGGATTCATCAACTATTTCTGCCATGCCATCAATGATGGCTTGTTTAGCCACGGCAACCGCAATCTCTTTTGCTATGAGCTTAGCGGTGGCTATGGGTGGCAATAGTGGGGCTAATGGATCCTGATTAATGGGTGAAAATTCACTTAAAGCGTAGCTTGCCGCCCAAATCATTTGATCGGTCAACCGTCTGGCTTTTACAGCTAAGATACCTAGCCCAATACCGGGGAAAATCAACGCGTTATTGCATTGCGCGATGTGCACTTTTCTGCCGTTGAAATCGACGGGATCGAAAGGGCTTCCCGTGGCAATTAAAGCTTTTCCGTCGGTCCACTGTAATAAATCGCAGGGATTGGCCTCGGCAATTTCGGTTGGATTCGATAAGGAAAAAATAATAGGTCGGGCGGTATTGGCCGCCATGACTTGAATAATTTCTTGAGTAAAAGCCCCCGGCACCGCCGAGCAGCCAATGAGGATGGTGGGTTTTATATTATGAACGACGTCTAATAAATCCACTCTCTCTGGATTTTGAATAATCCATTCACTCATCTCACTGGGTAGCCGCGCATAGGGCTGTTGTGCGCTAGTTAAGTCTGACATATCGGCAAGTAACAAGCCGGGTCTATCCAAGAGCCAAAACTTATCGCGGGCTTCTCGCTCAGATAGACCTTGTGCCATCATGAGGGCATGGATTTGATCGGCAATGCCCGTACCTGCGGTGCCTGCGCCAAAGACTACGATGCGTTGTTCGCTAAGCAAGGTTTGATTCGCTTTGACAGCTGCTAGTAGCGCGGCGACCGCAACGGCTCCTGTGCCTTGAATATCGTCGTTAAAGCTGCAAAGTTCATCCCTATATTTATCCAATAAACGGCGGGCATTATTGCGGCCAAAATCTTCCCAGTGAAGAAAGACATTGGGTAATTTTTTGTTGATGGCTTGAATAAATTTTGCTATAAAATCGTCGTAGTCTTGGCCGCTAACACGTTCATGGCGCCATCCAAGATAAAGCGGGTCATTTAGCAGAATTTGATTGTTAGTGCCCACATCCAGTTGAATAGGTAAGGTGCGTAATGGGTTAATGCCGGCACACAGGGTATAGACCATTAATTTGGCGATGGGAATGTCTATGCCGCCAATACCTTGATCGCCAATACCTAATACGCCTTCACCGTCCGTTATTACAATAATATCGATTTCTGGATTAGAACGGTTATCTAAAATTTGCTCAATATGATCTTTATCTTCATAGGATATGTATAAACCACGTGGCTGGCGAAATTGAGTACTGAATTCTTTTACCGCGGTGCCTACAATAGGCGTATAAATCGTTGGTAACATTTCATCTAAATATTCGTCGACTAATTTATAAAAGAGTACTTGGTTGGTGTCGTGCAAATTATTGAGATAGATATTGCGTTTTAATTTGGTTGAGTAGCTTAAATACTGGTGATAAGCCCGCTTTACCTGTTCTTCTAAGGTTTCGATGCGAGCAGGGAGCTTGCCCAATAAATTAAAGTCAATGCGCTCTTCATAAGTAAAAGCCGTGCTTTTATTAAGTTGTGGCGTAGTCATCAGCGTTTTGCCTGACAAAGAAGTTTCAATCATTTTTTCGCCGGCTTGGTTACACTTTTCTTTAAAATCGAGCATAGCAATTTCTCTTAACTATTAAATGCAATGTATATTAGCATAATGTTTCGCAGGCGTTGAGTGGATATAGTGATATCTATGCAAAATTATCACTGGATTTAGCTTATTTTTTACTTGTGAAGACAAACCACTCTGGTTTTTCACTTTAGAATAAAATTTTTCATCTAAAGGAAAATAGCTATAATGATAAGCTTGTTTATTTCGCAGAATCATTTTAGCAATAAACCCTAGTAAATGGAGCTATTCATGTCATATCAACATATTCAAATGCCGAGCCAAGGCGAAAAGATCACCGTTAATAAAGACTTTTCTTTAAATGTACCCGCTCATCCCATCATTCCTTTTATCGAGGGCGATGGTATCGGGGTGGATATTACCCCTGTCATGCGTAAGGTAATAGACGCCGCTGTGGAAAAAGCCTATGGCAGCGAAAGAGCCATCGCGTGGATGGAGGTTTATGCCGGCGAAAAAGCCACGCAAATTTATGATAAAGATACCTGGTTGCCTCAGGAGACGCTGGATGCGGTGCGCGATTACGTGGTTTCGATTAAAGGACCTTTGACCACACCGGTAAGCGGAGGTATTCGCTCTTTAAACGTGGCGCTACGCCAGCAACTAGACCTTTACGTCTGCCTGCGGCCCGTACGTTATTTTAAGGGCGTACCCAGTCCGCTAAAAGAGCCGGAAAAGACCGAGATGGTGATCTTTCGCGAAAATTCCGAAGATATTTATGCGGGCATTGAATGGCCGGCAGATAGTCTGGAGGTTAAAAAAGTCATCGCATTCTTGCAAGCCGAAATGCAAGTTAAAAAGATCCGCTTTTCAGAACACTGTGGCATTGGGATTAAACCCGTTTCTAAACAAGGTACCGAACGCTTAGTCAGTAAGGCCATTCAATATGCTATCGACCATGATAAACCCTCGGTAACCTTGGTACACAAAGGCAATATCATGAAATTCACCGAAGGTGCCTTCAAAGATTGGGGTTATGCCGTTGCACGTGAAAAATTTAATGCCACGGAATTAGATGGCG
>JAQSXL010000031.1 GCA_029256685.1 Gammaproteobacteria bacterium
CTATTTATCGCCATTGTCATTACTCCAAATTGAATAAACAACTTGGTAGTTTGGCAGCTTAAGTTAGATAGGCCTAGGTGTGGTTGGCCGTACGGATACTGATTCTCTGTCTGGTAAGCTTTCCATCTGCCGTAAGGATGCGGCAAATTGGATGGTAGACGAAACCTTATAATAACGGTATGATCTAGCTTCATTTTAGCGCCCGTAGCTCAGATGGATAGAGTGTTGGCCTCCGAAGCCAAAGGTCAGAGGTTCGACTCCTCTCGGGCGCGCCATAGTTTAAAATTGGCACCGCAATAGTGCCAGTGGCTAAAGGGATCAATGTAAGCCTAATCTAGTGACTAGGAAGCCTCGGCTAACAGATTAAATTGCTGGGAAGCTTGCTGTTGGTGAGCAAGCTGTTTTAAATAATTCGAATAGGGTTGAATTTTATCAAACTCAATGCCTTGAGAGAAAGGCACTTTGATCAGCGCATAGTAGTATAAATCATTACCCTGCAGTTTTTCCGCAGGATATAATCTTAAAGGCCAACTCTCATTGTCAAACTGATAAAAATCATGAATAGGCCAGCAATACGGGACACTCTGACCATTTTCCAACTGCTCTAAGATAGAGCGAGGCGCGTCGTTATCGGCGGCTAACTCATAGTGTAAACATAAATCTTGTCGGCTTTTGACTATCAGACAGCTCAAGATACCTTCCGCATTAACTAATAAAAAGCTACCGGTATTTTCGATAAGATAATATTCGACAATATGCTGTTCGGCACAAAGTATTTTAAAAAACTGGGCGAACTTATCATCGAGTAAGCATTGCGCTGAGCTATAGGCTAACATTTCATTTAACGGACTAGATTTTATTTGAAAATAATTATTTTGCAGCGATTTTATATATTGACTAATTTTTTTGGTCAAAAAGGGATCATTTTTATTCAGATATAAATCAATGGTGTTGGTGTTGAAAGCGTTAATAGCTAAGCGCTCTTGGTAACCATCGGCTAACAGAATTTTTTTAATCGCCCGGTTGTTAATGCATTCGCAAAATTCAAAACCATTCATGCCAGGCATGGCCGAATCAACGATAACCACAGATATTTCGCTAAAACGTTGCGCGTGATAGATGGTTTGGTAAATTTCAGAAATATCAACAGCTACGGTATGAGCGGTCAGTGGATAACCGGCATTTTCAATGTATTCAGAAAAGCAGCGATTGATAATATAATCTGAATTAGGGGTGGTTTGTATGGCCCGTAAGGCATCCCTAGGAGAGGTACACAGTATGTGCGCTAAATTGCTATCAAGCCCTTTACTAAATCTTGACAAAAACTCGCGACTATCATCGACAATTAACGTCGTTGTAGGATAATAAAATGCAGGAATCCAATGTTTTTTCATTAGCTAACAACTCCCTCTCAAGAACTCCTTTGATCCACTAGATAAGCAAAAAAACAACTGTATCTTAACATGCTCGGAGAAAAATCGGAATTAGCAATTTATGTGCAATATAGCCCTAGCTTTTTGTCAAGGCTGAGGCCAAATTAGCATTTTGAAATAGAAACCCTGCGGCTAGTAATTTTTGGGGAACAACCCGTTGACCATGCAGTAAAAGTTCATCGGCCATCTCCCCTAAAAAAAATTTTAATAAGCCAGCGGGTATTTTAAATAAACAAGGGCGGTTTAAGGCTTGGCTAAGTGCAACGGCTAGCTGATATTGCGTAATGGCGTGTGGAGCAACTAGATTAACAGCCCCCACTAATTCGGTATGCTGGATAATAAAATCAATGGCGGCGCAGAGATCAATTAAACTAATCCAAGCAAAGGGCTGCTGACCAGTACCCAGGCGACCCCCCAACCCTAATTTATAAAGCGGTAACAATTGTTTTAACACCCCACCGTGCAAGCTAAGTACCACACCAAAACGCATGGCTACGGTACGAACGCCTGCGTCCTTAGCGGGTTTTAAGGCCTCTTCCCATTTTTGGCCAATTTTCGTTAAAAAGCTTTGCCCTATATCATCGATGGGGGTATTTTCGGTAAATACAGCGCCATCAGTTAGCTTATCTTGTAAACCATAAATCCCGACCCCGCTAGCGTTTAAGAGAGGTGGTGAATTTTTGCCAAGTTTAGCACATAATTTGGCCAGGGTTTTGGTAGGATGTACCCTGCTTTCAATTAAGATACGTTTACGCTGGGTACTCCATATTTTTGTTCCAATATTTTCCCCTGCTAAATTGATGATGGCCCGTGCCTCTTGGATAGATGTTGCAGGTTGTTGCAGTAACTGTTCCCAAGTAAGTCCATTAACTTGGTTATTGAATAGAGTTTGGATCTTGTTTTTACTGCGGCCTACGACAGTAATTTTATAGCCCTTTTGCAACCAATGTCTAACCAAGGCTTGCCCGATAAAACCAGTACCCCCAGCAATAATGTATTTCATCGCTAATACCCTTCCCATTAACTCATAATAATACAGAAATTCTAGGTTAATCTCATGGATATTTTAAGATTATTTTAAGGTTTAGTGAATACAAGGGCTAAAATACCACTGTTAAATTTGAGTTTTAGCCTTATAATTTACAGAGCAAGCTATCCAACAGCCGGGTTGGCAAAATCTGTTTAGCCAACGCCAATAAATAAGTGGGTAAACCCACATAATAGCGTGTTTTGGGACGTTTGCTTTCTAACGCATGGATTAGTTTACGGGTAACGGCTGCAGGGCTTTGCATGAGTAAGCCATGACCTTGATTTTGACTATAATACGCTGCCATTTTTTTATAAGCTTTACCATGTACGCTTTGGTCCGCATTGATAGCACCCACATAAGCGGCATGGGCACTTGCTCTAAATTTGCTGGCAATGGGGCCGGGTTCAATCAAACTTACCTTAATTCCGCTGCCGTATAATTCTTGACGTAAGGTATCCGTTAAGCCCTCTAGTGCAAATTTTGAGGCATTATAGGCACCTCGATATGGCATAGCCACTAAGCCCAATAGAGAACTATTGTTAATTATACGCCCATAACCTTGTTTGCGCATGATGGGAAGGACGATATTGGTCAGTTCCATTAAGCCAAATACATTGGTTTCAAACTGTTGGCGAATAAGTTCTCTAGACAAATCTTCAATTGCACCCGGCTGGCCATAACCTGCATTATTAAATAGGGCATCTAGCTTGCCACCGGTGCGTTCTAATATTTCAGCGACAGAGGTCTGAATAGAAGCAGAATCATTAAGATCTAGCCTTAGGCTTTCTAAGCCAAAATGGTGGAGTTTATTAACATCGGCGGATTGTCTCACCGTAGCGAAAACACGATAACCTCGCGCCTGCAGGGTTTGTGCGGCATGAAGCCCCATTCCGCTGGCACAGCCGGTTATTAAAATATTAGTTTGTTTTTTCATTAGATTTTTTGAGGCAATCGCGGTTGTTAATTTTACCATCCGGCATGGTCGTATGACAAAAAATAGCGGCATTAATATCGGTGGATTGCGGTTGGCCTAACCTATACCCGGTAAAAAATCTAGCACCTTTAAGATCAGCCCCGGTAAAATTGGTTTTATAAAAAGGAATGGCCGCACCTTGCGTTTCATACAACTCGGCATCGGTAAGATTAGCATAACTAAAATTAAGCTCTGCAAAACCAGAGTTGTTACTACCTTGTACATCAATGATGGCAGGATCTAAAATGGCATTATGTAAATTAGCATGGTTAAAATTAGCGCCATCTAAAGTAGCATCGAGTTGGGCATGGAGTAAATTAGCATAGCTAAAATTAGCTTGTGACATTTGGCTACCTAAATTAATACGTTTATATAAGGTTGTAACATACCTTAGATTGGCTCGGTTAAAGTTGGCCTTGATAAAATTAGAATTCTTTAAACTAGACCCGGTTAAATTTGCTCGGCTAAAGTTCGTTTCATTACAGTCAATGCGATAAAACTCCGTGTTTTTTAAACGAGCCCCCATTAATTTAGCTTGGTTTAAATTAATATTTAAGGCATAGGAACGGCCTGCCCCAATTAATTTGGCATAGTCTAAGTTAGCATGGGAAAGGTTTGCTTGATTTAAATTACATTCATTTAAATAATCGCGCTGGCCATGTTCTGCTGGATGTTGACCTAACGAAAGTCCAGATAACTTAGCGTGGGTCAAATCGCATCTTTCACAGCTACAGGTAGTAACCAGTTTTTGCACATTTTGTTGCAGGTTAGCCGCTAAACTAATGCCGCTTATAAAAAGTAATACGCAGTAGAAAATTTTCTTCATAAGTTTTCAATAATGGTTAAGTGTCTAAGTAAGGCACCTCGATTTTGATCCACGAGCTGCTTGGCTTTTTTGCCTAAAGCGGTGCGTTCTATTGGATTATTAAGCAGGTGGCAGATTTCATTGGCCAATTCCAGGCCGTTATTAACGGTTTTAACTACCCCCGCTTGTTGTAGAAGCTGGTTGATTTCTACAAAGTTGTGCATATGCGGTCCTGTTAACGCGGGGATACCTACCGCAGCAGGTTCAAGTAAGTTATGGCCGCCAATAGGAATGAGGCTACCCCCTACAAAAGCAATATCGGAGGCTGCATAAAGTAGCTTTAGCTCACCCAGGGTATCGCCAATAACAATAGAAGTGTCAATTTCTAAAGGTGAGTGATGACTACGTAAGGCTATCGTATAATCTTGTTTGCGACAAAGGTCTGCAACGGATTTAAAACGCTCGGGATGACGGGGAACTAATACTAATAAGCAGTTAGGAATAGTTTGTCTGATCTTTGCAAAGGCTTGTAAAACAATTTCATGCTCGCCATCATGGGTGCTGGCCGCAATCCAAACTGGCCGGGCTGTACCCCATTCTTGCCTGAGCTGTTGTGCTTGTGCGACAAGCTCATCGGGGAGCTGTAAGTCGAACTTAATATTGCCTATCACTTTCGCCTTAGCGGGATTCAAACCCAGGGCAATAAACCGATTTGCATCGGCTTGGGTTTGAGCGGCTACTAAAGTCACTTGATCCAGCAGCTTATTTACCAGCGGTTTAATTTTCGCATAGCCTTTAGACGAGTACTCGGATAGTCTAGCATTAGCAATTAAAATGGGAAGTTTGTATTTAGTACAACCAGCAAAAATATTAGGCCATAATTCAGTTTCCATCATAATCACTAAGTTAGGCCGAACCCGCTGTAAAAAACGGTTGATAGTTGTTGGCAAATCGTAAGGTACATAAGTGTTTATTAGCTGATCCCCAAAGGTTTTACGTATATAATTTGAGCCCGTAGGGGTCATATTAGTCACGATAAGTTGCCTATCTGGATAACGTATCAGCAATTCTTTAATTAAGGGGGTAGCCGCAATGGACTCACCTAAAGATACGGCATGTAACCAAATATTACCAGGTTGCTTAATTTTTGGTATAAAGCCAAAACGTTCGGCAATTCGTTGCCGATAAGCAGGCAATTTTAAGGAACGGTAAAATAAGCGTAAAATAATAAAAGGAATGCTTAAATAAAAAATTATCGTATAAAAATAGCGCATGAATAGAGTTAAGTTCATAAAAATATTTATAGGGAATACAGCCTTTTAGGCCGGGATTCAGTATAATAGATCTATGCATTTTGTACAGCTCGAACTTGGTAATTTTTGCAAAGTCAGCCGCAGGTATAATATTCAAACACACTACCAATTTATTTTGTAAGCTCATTAAATTGCAAGCTATAAGTGGAATACACTATGTATTTATGGGGTAAAATTCTAGGTTTTATTTTCGGTTATCTAATAGCGGGTTTTTGGGGCGCTATTTTAGGTTGCTGGGCTGGTCATCAGTTTGATATTGCTTTAGCTAAAATGGCCATCGATAAAGTTTTTAGTGATTCAGAAGCTAATTATGAATACCCAACCCAGCGAGTTTTTTTTGAGGCTGTCTTCAGTGTCATGGGTTGTCTTGCAAAGGCCGATGGTAGAGTCTCTGAACAAGCCATTTATAATGCTAGGCAAATTATGCAGCAGATGGGCTTAAGTGCCCGGCAAAAACGCGAGGCGATTATTTTATTCACTCAGGGCAAACAACTTAATTTTGATCTCGATAAGATTTTATTAAAACTATTGCGAGCGGGACAACACCAACCTTCCCTGTTACAGAATTTTCTTGAGTTACAATTGAAAGTTATTTATAACACCGACCACTACGTGAGTCATAATAAACAGCAAATCCTCGATTATATTGCCCGGCGGTTAGGCTTTATGTTATTTAATAATGCCTATAACCAATATACCTATGCCGGTGAACAAACAAGCCAACAGCGTAATGCCTCTGCTAACAAAACAGAACACCTGGCTTCTGCTTATGAGATGTTAGGCCTTACTAATAATGCCAGTAATCAAGAGGTTAAAGTTGCCTACCGGCGGCTTATGAGTCGTTATCACCCAGATAAAGTAACGGCTAGAGGGGAAGCCGGATTGCTTAAAAAAGCGACTGAGAAAACCCAGCAAATCAAAGAAGCTTACGAGCAAATCAAAGAGGCCCGTGGGATGGTGTAAGAACCCCTGTTAAGAAGCAAGTAACATTTTTTATAGCTAGTTCACCCTTTTTTTGTTATACAGTAACTTCCTTTTTACTAAGCCGACGATTCAACGTGTTCAAACTTAATCCACAACAACAAGCGGCAGTTAACTATATCGATAGTCCTTTATTAGTGCTAGCAGGTGCTGGCAGTGGTAAGACCCGGGTTATTACGGAAAAAATCACCTATTTGATTCGCACCTGTGGAATTAAAGCCTCGCATATTGCCGCCGTTACTTTTACTAATAAAGCGGCGCAAGAAATGAAGGCGCGCGTGGGCAAAAGTATTGGTGGAAAAGAAACGCGAGGGCTGATTGTAGCTACTTTTCATACCCTAGGCTTAACTATTATTCGCCAAGCAGTCGCCGATCT
Organism: Gammaproteobacteria bacterium; assembly: GCA_029256685.1. GTDB lineage: Bacteria > Pseudomonadota > Gammaproteobacteria > JAQSXL01 > JAQSXL01 > JAQSXL01. The sequence continues at coordinate 6,912 of JAQSXL010000031.1, forward strand.
TAACTTAAAAGCGGGATTTTCTATTTTTGATGAGCATGATTGTAAAAGTCTGCTACGGGAACTGATGCAACAACTTTATGGTTCTAATAATGATGAGGTAGTTGAGCAGACTAGGCGCTACATATCCGATTGGAAAAACGCCATGCTTTGGCCGGAACAGGTACAGATAGATGATAGCAATAAAATCATGCAGCACGCTGTTACGCTTTATGCCGAGTATAATCGCTGTTTAAGAGCTTATAATGCAGTTGATTTTGATGATTTGATTCTGTTGCCAGTTTGGCTATTCAAAAATCATCCTAACTGGTTAGAAAAATGGCAACATAAAATTCATTATTTATTGGTTGATGAATACCAAGATACTAATGCCGTGCAATATGAACTTATCAAATTATTAGCCGGTGTTCGCGCAAGTTTTACGGTAGTGGGCGATGATGATCAATCTATTTACGCCTGGCGTGGAGCTAGACCCGAAAATTTGATTCAACTGCAAAAAGATTATCCACCGTTGAAAATTATTAAACTCGAGCAAAATTATCGCTCTTGTGGTCGAATTTTAAAAGCAGCGAATCAGCTTATTGCCAATAATCCGCATGTTTTTACCGAAAAAAAATTGTGGAGTGCTCTGGGTTATGGTGATCCCATTCAAATCATTTGCGCAAAAGACGATGAGCATGAAGCAGAAAGAGTGGCCAGTGAGCTATTAACACATAAATTTAAACAGCGTGCACAGTTTCGTGATTACGCTATTCTTTACCGAGGCAACCATCAGGCTAGAGTTTTTGAAAAAGCCCTACGTAACTATGATATTCCCTATAAATTAAGTGGCGGTACATCATTTTTTGCCAAGATAGAAATCCGTGATATTATGGCATACCTTAGAATGCTCTTTAACTCGGATGATGACAATGCATTTTTGCGAATTATCAATACCCCTAGGCGTGGTATTGGTTCGGCTACTTTAGAGAAGCTGGGGCAATATGCAAAAAAGCGTAATATTAGTTTATTCGCGAGCTGTTTTGAATTAGGGCTTAGCCATACCTTAGAGCCTGCTGTTTATACTAAGCTTCAACAGTTTGGCTTGTGGTTAAATCAAGTTACTGCTAATTGTGAGCGTGGTGAACCACTCGTTGCTATGCAAGAAATGTTGCAACAGATGGAATATGAAACCTGGGTGTTTGAAAGTTGCAATAATCCAAAAGTAGCACAACGTCGGATGGATAATGTACAATCGTTGCTTAATTGGGTTAAGCGAATGTTAGAGCCCGACGATCCCAATGATGCGTTATCCTTGCGAGAAGTTGTAGCGAGGTTAACTTTGTTGGATAGACTTGAGCAACAGGATGATGACACAGTTGACCAGGTGCAACTGATGACATTACATGCTGCTAAAGGGTTAGAGTTTCCAGTAGTATTTTTAGTGGGAATGGAAGAAGAGTTGTTGCCTCATCGTACTAGCATAGAGTTAGGGCAAATTGAAGAGGAACGCCGTTTGGCCTATGTAGGCGTTACTCGAGCAAAAAATAGTTTAACTATTACCTTAGCTAAGCAGCGTAAAAGCTATGGAGAAAAAATTGAACGGCAACCCAGTCGCTTTTTGCAAGAGCTTCCTCAGGAAGATGTTATTTGGGAAGGGCTTGAGACCTCGGTTAATCCCGAACAGCGGCAGCAGCGGGGGAAGGCGCATTTGGCCATGTTAAAAGAAATGTTACAGAGTGATTGATTTTATATATAATGGTAATGTTAGTGGAAATGCCAATTGTGAATGATGAATAGTTACAATTGGCATTTTCATTTTGATAGTGTTTAACTAGGAAAGTTTTAGCGCAAAGGGAATAGGCCTTAAATAAGCAAGTATTTAGCAGCTCATAATGTAAGTTAATGGGCAATAGGTATCTTGTTTAAAGCCTAATGATTGCATTACTATCAATAGTTATAGTGGAGTAATTATGAAAAATATTGGCTTTATCCTTATTCTATTGGGCATCGCGCTTGGTGCTTTAGGTGGTATTTTCTTTCCTGAGCAAATGCTATCTATCCGCTGGGTGGGTATCCTTTTCATGAATATGCTGAAGCTAATAGTGTTGCCTCTGGTGTTTTCGGCACTGGTGAGCGCTATTGCATCAATGGGGGACCTAAGAAAACTAGGCGCGGTAGGTGGTTATACTATTGCCTATGTCATGCTGAGCGTCTCCATTGCGGTATTAATTGGTATAGTTTTAGTCAACTTAATTCAACCCGGAGCGGGAATTGATCCCAGCCTAATTTTATCCAATGGCCCCATTGAAGAACATCAATCATTAGAGTTTTCTTCCTTTTTACTTTCTTTATTTCCGCCTAATATTATTGATGCCGCGGCAAAGTTTGAAATTATGCCCATCGTTTTTTTCAGCATTGTTTTTGCGTTAGGATGTACTGCTTGCGGTGATTCGGCTAAACCCGTGGTTGAATTTATCACGGGCTTAAGAAATGTTTTTGTAAAAATGATTACCTGGTTAATGCACTTAACACCAGTAGGCTTATTCGCTTTACTAGGGACTGCTGTGGCAGAAGCTGTTAAGCAAAACCGCTTAATAGAAAGTGTTAAGGGTATGGCGCTTTTTCTACTTATGTTTTTGGGTGGGTTATTCCTGCATGTTCTTTGGCAATGGCTGGTAGTAAAAATAGTTGCAAAACGTAATGCCAGCGCTTATATGCGTGCCGCATCGGGTGCTTTAGTAACTGCTTTTGGTACTTCTAGTTCAATGGCCACCTTACCTGTGACCTTGGCGGTAGCAAAAGAACAAAGAATTAGCGATCCCGTGGCTAAATTCGTATTGCCTTTTGCAACCACTATCAATTTAGCTGGAACGGCAATGTATGAGGCGGTTTCGGCTTTATTCTTTGCACAGATATTAGGTTTACATTTGTCTATTTGGCAGCAATGTGGTGTATTCGTTGCGGCTATTGTTGCTGGAATGGGCGCGACGGGTATCCCGGAAGGTGGTTTAGTTACCATGATAACGGTTTTGCGCTCGGTTAATATTCCTACTTCTGCTATTGCCTTGTTACTACCTTTTGATCGCATTCTTGATCGTTTCCGTACGGTGGTGAACGTTTGGGGTGACTTAGTGTGTGCGGCAACGGTTGATGTTTTCATTAAGAGAAAGCAAGATGCTCAAGCAAAGCGCGCGGCTACTAAGTATGATGGCTCGTTTAGTAAAACTATTAAGGTAACTGAGGAAGGCAATGATTTTATAATCACAGGAAGCCGGCATTTAAAGGTATTACCTGCTAAAGAGTATGAATTGACTAAACCTCTGGAATAGTCGTTGCTATAAAGTGATTTAATCACCTTCTGGTAAAATTATCGATATTTTTGTGCTTCACTTTAAGTTAAGTACCTGAGTATAACTTCAGACCTGAGTGAATCGGGTCCCGTCATTGCTTGTAAAGGCTCAGCCATCCTGGATTCGCTAACAAGTCCAGTCTGGGGCAATCCAGTCCAAGCCTGCGGCGTGTCGGGGGCTGCGCATTTGCGCTACCCGCATAAATACGTTGCTATAGCTCACAGTTTTATGTCCTATAAAACAAGCTGGCTTTATAGTCATGAATCAACGCCCATGCAAGGCTGTTCAATGGAAATGTATCTATTGGGTGTTTAACCCAAGCCATTTGTCTAATCTAATAGTAGTTTCACTCGTCATAATGATGGATGATGTCTTGTCTATCGAGGTTATCCCCCGGGCCTGATTATTTTTCCAGAGATTGCATCCCGAATTTCCGAGGGGCTGCTTAAGCCATTTACTCGCCCTGGAAGTATGTAATCAATTTTATGGTTAAACGTTGATTTGACACTTATCGTATCTCGTAATGCCGTTTGGCCAGATAGATTGGCGCTGGTTGATACTATGGGTTTATTAAACCGCTGACATAGCTGTTTTGCTATGGAGTGGCCAATCACTCTAATCGCGATGGTTGTATGTTGCCCACGAATCCAAGTAGGTACCATGGAAGAAGCTGGGAATAACCAAGTTACGGGACCAGGCCAAGTGGCTTCTATTTCAGCCATTTTTTCTGTAGGTATGGTTTTTACTAAGTGGGCTACTTGTTGCCAATCGGCAGCAATTAAAATCAGCCCTTGCTCTACCGAGCGTTGTTTAATAGTTAACAATCGCCTAACTGCTGTTTCATTGAAGGGATCACATCCGAGTCCATAAACAGCCTCTGTTGGGTAAGCAATGATTCCACCGTCAGTTAATACCTTGATAGCTTCCGATAAATAGCGTTGCTTTAATAGGTGAAACATAATTATTCCTTTATAGCATTAATAATTCTTTATTTGATAAACCCATAGATACCCTATGATTAGGTTTTGTTCCAGGCCTAGCGTTTAAGATGTGGATGCTGATTTTCATAGGGTGCTCCTTGGATTAATTAATGTATTCTATGTAGTCCTTCTATATAGCTGGCTAATGCTGCAATATCATCATCGGTTAAATGGTTAGCAATATCCTGCATAATCTGATTTGGATCTGTTTTTCGTGTATTTGTTCGATAGGCAAACAATTGGGCTTTTGTATAAGCGGAGTGCTGCCCTGCTAGCATAGGAATACCTGCTAAGCTATTCCCCTCTCCTGCTGGACCATGGCAGGTCATACAGGCGGGTAAATAACGGTCTTTGTCACCCGCTCGATATAAGCGCTGCCCTGGTTTTACTAAGACTCTACGGGCTATACCAATCTGAGGAGATTGTTTGGCATAGTAGGCGGCTAAATCACGCAAGTCTGCTTCTGTTAAATTACTAGCAATATTTTGCATTATTAGGTTGTCTCGTTGAGTTTTCTTAAAAGCTAACATTTGCTTAATAAAATATTTCTCATTCTGTCCAGCTAGTTTAGGGTAGCTTGGCGTCATTGTATTGCCTGTTTTTCCATGACAGCTAGCGCAAATGATTTGTGTTTTATTGGTATCTTTAGCCGTATATCCAAAGGTATTCATACCTATGAGTAAAATACAGCAGATAATTAATTTCTTTAAAATATTCATTTTGTTAGATAATTATTATAACTATTACTTTAATGAACTCTAGTGCAAGCATTCAGTATTATAAATAACGTTATACAATATTTAGCCGAAATGAAGCCATTTTGCAAGGGAATCCTTTTCAATTAAGCTCGCCGATTGATGCAAAACATGTTATGGTTAGTCTATGTCACAAGCTACTTACAACAAAGCAAAATTTTTACTTAGCGTTGCAGAGCTAAAGCAATTACCACCCGACAAGGGTTTTGAAGTTGCTTTTGCTGGGCGTTCTAATGCGGGTAAATCCAGCGCTTTAAACTTAATTACCAGCCAAACTCGCTTAGCCCGTACTAGTAAAACACCGGGGCGTACTCAATTGATTAATTTTTTCCAATTAGACGATAAGAGATATTTGGTGGATTTACCTGGGTATGGTTATGCTAAAGTTCCTCCTGCCGTAAAAAAGCGTTGGGAAGAAAACTTAACGCGCTATATTGAAACGCGCGACTCTCTAAAGGGTCTCATTTTGCTTATGGATATTCGCCATCCCTTAACACCTTTTGATCGGCAAATGCTAGAGTGGACTCAATATATTCAATTACCATTACATATTTTATTAACTAAAGCCGATAAACTAACGCGTGGGGCAGCTACTAACACCCTATTACAAGTAAAGAAGCAATTGACAGAATTAGAGGGCGTGTCAGTACAACTTTTTTCTGCACCTCAGCGTTTAGGTTTAACAGAAGCCTGGAAAAAGCTTGATGAATGGTTATACCTTTCCCCTGTTAATTTACGCAAATAAATTAGCACGCCCCTCACGGGAACCTCAAGGTTAATTATAAGTTAACCCTAACTTTTAATTTAGACTAAAAGCCTTAAAAAGGACTCCAGATTATTTAGCTAAGGAGAAAAAACAATAATCCGGAGCCCCAGCATTCGATTTTAGGAAAAGAAATCGAATGTCCTACTTAGAGAGGGAAATACAAGATATTTTTTACATCTTGTATATAGTTAGACCTTTTTTTTACTAAAAAGTTCCCCTTCTTTAAAAATTTTTTATGGATAATATAAGGCTTTTACCTATCTCTTTTTGCAAGAATTCGGTAAGCTTAGCTATTAAATTTTCTCTTGCAAGCTCAGCGTGAAATAGGATCTAACCTTTGCTTACAATTTAACAGACTTAATTACAGCTAAGTGGCATTTTTTGTTTATTGATAGGGTGCGGTTAAATGGCTAAAAGAAACTATTATTTCTTACAACGTAATATTTTACAGTTGCCATTTAATGTATCAGATATTTTAGCACTTATTCTCATTTTATGCGTAATCGCATTACTGGCTCTGACTACTAAACAAATGACGGTAAGTTACCACGTGGGTGAAATTTTACCGATTTCTTTATCACCTAGCGAGTTGCCACATTATGCCTTGCGCTCTACTGTACGTATGGCAATTGCCATGCTTTTTTCTTTACTGTTTACTTTTGTAATGGGTACCTGGGCTGCCAAAAGTAAGGCGGCAGAACGTATTATTATTCCTAGTATAGATGTGCTCCAATCGGTACCCGTACTTGGTTTCTTATCGATTACTATCGCTGGTTTTATGGCTTTATTCCGCGGCAGTTTACTGGGGCCCGAGTGTGCGGCTATTTTTGCAGTTTTTGTATCCCAAGTTTGGAATATGACCTTAGGATTTTACCAAACTCTACGCACTGTTCCACATGAACTTCATGAAGCGGCTGACATGTTTCACTTATCGGCTTGGCAGCGGTTTTGGCGGCTTGAAGTGCCTTTTTCCATGCCAGGCTTATTATGGAACATGATGATGTCTATGTCAGCCAGTTGGTTTTTCGTAGTGGCTTCTGAGGCCATATCGGTTGCTAATCATGAAATTATGTTACCCGGAATTGGATCCTATATTGCTTTAGCCATTAGCCATGCCGATGTAAAAGCGGTAGGTTATGCTATTTTTGCAATGCTTTGCGTTATCTTGCTTTATGATCAGTTGTTATTTAGACCTCTCATGGTTTGGGCCGAGAAATTTAAAGCCGAAACCATGGCCAGTGAGGAAGAGCCGAGTTCTTGGCTTGTTAATTTGTTGCAGCGTACCGAAGCATTGCGTCAAGTGGGCAATTTTATTGGCATAGGTGCCGATAAATTTATCAATAATCGTTTGTTAAATCGTCGTTATATTCGGATAAACACTCAGGATAGTCAGCGCATTTCGGTATTTTTCAATCGACTGAGCAAAGTCCTGCTGCTAAGTGTTGTTTTGCTAGGTTGCTTAAGCTTATGGCGATTTATTCACAACTCGGTGGGTGTGCATGAAATAGCCCATGTTTTTATCTTAGGATTGTATACAGGCCTTAGAATTGTAGCCTTGATAGTATTCTGCTCACTCGTTTGGCTACCCATTGGGGTTTGGATTGGGTTACGTCCATACGTGGCACAGCGGGTACAACCGATTGTACAGTTTTGTGCGGCATTTCCTGCCAATTTGTTTTTTCCACTCTTTGTTTTACTTATTGTAAAATATCAATTAAACCAAGAGATTTGGTTGACTCCCTTAATGATTTTAGGTACCCAATGGTATGTATTATTCAATGTGATTGCAGGAACCTCCTCCATCCCTAAAGACTTACGTTTGGCCGCAGATAATCTGGGATTAAAAGGCTGGTTATGGTGGAAGCGGCTTATTTTACCGGGTGTTCTACCTTATTTTATTACGGGGGCTATTACCGCGGTAGGTGGAGCTTGGAACGCTAGTATTATTGCAGAGGTGGTAAGCTGGGGGAATACGACTTTAAAAGCAACGGGTTTGGGAGCCTATATTACTGAATATACACATAGCGGTGATTTTCCACGTATTGCTTTGGGGATTGGGGTCATGTGTATTTATGTATTAGTTTTAAATCGCTTAGTATGGCAGCCCTTATATAATTTGGCTGAAACTCGGTTTAAATTAGATTAACGGATATGATTCGGCTCATGTGTAGCAATGAACGTAACCGTGATGAGTGGGAGAGTGTAAAAAGAATATGGCTAAAGCAGAATCCATTTTAAGTATTCGCAACTTGCGTAAAGCATTTCGTAAAGACTCTAGCCAAGAGTTGTTGGTGCTAGATAACGTCAATCTAGAGTTACGTGAAGGCGAGATCATTGCCCTACTAGGTAAATCGGGCTCTGGTAAATCAACCTTGTTGCGTTTAATCGCGGGCTTAATGCCAAGCACCGGTGGGGAAATTGTTTACCGGGATAAAAAGGTAATGGGGCCGGTGCAAGGCATTGCCATGGTGTTTCAGAATTTTGCTCTCATGC
>JAQSXL010000197.1 GCA_029256685.1 Gammaproteobacteria bacterium
TTTTTATTGAGTGATGATAATGAAAATATCTTGAAAAAATTTGCCGTTACTAAACTCAAAACGGATGGAGCCGAGATAAAAGGTTTTTTGTTGCAACCCAAACAAAAGGATAGTTTATTTACTTCTTTACAATTAATCTTTAAGCAAAATGTGCTACAGAAAATTATTATGACAGATGGCCTAGGACAAATTACTACCATTCAGTTTACTAAGGTAAAAGCGAATACTGAACTTACTGCCCAGCTTTTTAGTTTTAATCCTCCTCAGGGGGTTGAGATAATTGATAACCGTTTTTAAGGGTGAAAGATGGCGTTTAGCAATAAACTGTATTATATTTTATAACCAAGGACGACTTAGTCATTGTAGGAGTTAATCGTGCTACAAGCAGCGCCGAAATCATTAAGGACCCAAGCTACTTTTACCATAAAGCAAGGTACTGTTTTTAGGCATTCGGCTGCTCCTTATTTCTTTGTAGAACAGGGTAAATTGAGTTACTCCTTAGTTAAGGAGCCACCCAATTGGTTATCTATTCATCCACAAACTGGAGTTGTCTGGGGCAAAGCGCCCATGGTGTATACCGCCAAAACTTTTCAGGTAACTGTAGCTGCTAGCAATAATGCGGGTTCGGCCGAATGGGCATTCTTTTTGACTGTTACGCGAGAGAACTTTAATCATGAGGTCGATGCCGTTATCCAGCGTTATCAAGAACAGAAGAACCTCCAACGCTTAGAAGCATATTATACGCCTGATTTGCTTGAATATATCTACGCTTTTTTTGAGCAGCATGAGCCGCATCAGCGGGAAGAATTTTTGGCTTTGTTGCAGGAAAAAGCTAAGGGGTTAGGAGTAGCAATTAGCGATAAACCTTCCTATCAAGATTTTGCTAAAGTGATTAAAGCCATTAATCCCGATGCGCAAAATTTATTGTTAGCAGAATTAGGTACGAACTCACCCTTACCGCGTGTACAAATATCATCTCATGATTTACAAAATCTTTTTAGACAGGGTAGTCAGCCATCAGGGGCATTAGCGGGCCCTATATTTAACTACTTTGGTGCGCCTACTCAACAAGTTTTGTCACTGGCTATAAAGACGATTTTCAATGCGTCTATTTTGGCGGTCATTGACCGCCAGCAAGCCAATCAACAAAAGCTTGCTAATGTACCACAAGCTAATGCGAAAATTGAGCCTGGTGTGCCAAGGCCTCAACCTACTTAAACCTAACGTGTATTAAAACTTAGTAATTTTTTAAGCATACTGGGTTTATAATTATCCATAAAATATATAACTATTAATACTTATAAAAATTAAGCCCTTGTAAGGATACTAACATGCACCCTAAAACATCTAATACTCACTCAATTAAACAACATATCATCAGTATTACCGATTCGACCATGGAATTTAATAATGTCTTTAAGGAAGCGAGTAGTTCTCTTCTACAAAATTCTTTTTTAGCCCATAAATTGAGAAATCATTTCCACGCCTCGTTGCCAAAAAAAATGGTCGCTATTATAGAGAATTGTTTGAGCTTGTTAGCAGAATGCCAAGAGCATTATGTTGAGATTTCCTTAACCGAATTTACAGAAATGCTGCAATGTTTGCTAGGTAATATGAATAATTGGAGAGCCACCCGTTTTTTAGGAATAAAATTTGAGAAAAATCATGATTTTTTTAGCTTAGCCAAATTAATAAAAAAAATTATTAAAGAGGTCTTAAAACACCAAAAGGGGATCCCTACCGAATATTTAGAGCATGCGATTAATTCTATTAATAACCACATAGCAGACTATTATTTAGAAAAAGGCTATTTTCATGATGCAGAAGCTTATTTCACCCGCTCAGTCAATGCTCATATAATTCATTCTGATTTATTACAAATTCATGCGCAATTCGCTCAATTAAAAGCAATAGAACTAAAACGAACAAATCATGAAAGTGAAGCAGAAAAATTATTTGCGATTATTGAACACAATCTAAGCGAAATTAATCAAACCTTAAAAAGCGATAGGCTCGATAACTCCTGTGTGAGTACATTGTTTATATTTAATCTCTGTAACTTTTTAGTAAAAACTCAAGCCGCTTTAGTCGAAAGATTAAAAAGTAAAACCGTTAATCATCTCGATAAATTACGAGTTAGTCTAAAATTAATCTATGAAATCTATCTTCGTTTAAACTCATTTAGAAATAGTGAGCGTTTTAACCAGCATATAAATAAGAGTATAGATCCAGCTTTAGTGCTTGCATTTGTGCGATCTCAACAGAAAATAGACCTTGGTTTAAATGAGAGTTCTAAGTTAATTAAATCATTAACGGAAATTGCTAATAAATCACCGGCAATAATGATTTCGCCACATACATCGCCTTCTTTTAAGAAAAAAACCAAGCAAAAAATAGCTACTTCTTCAGCAAAAGCTAATTTAAAAGCTAAAGAGGAGGCTAAGCAAAAAAATAAACAGGTTGTTAGCAAAACAGATAATTCCACATTAAAATCCAAAACTCAGCTAGATTATTCCTCGGCTATTCTTGCATCAACAGCAAGCTCGGCACAAGCTGAACCGGTATTTTTTGAACAAGCTAAATTAGTTAAGCAACCACAAAGCAGTGAATTAAGTAACAATGAAACTGCAACAGTAATAGTTGAGCCAATAAAGTCAAACTCCGTTGGTTTAAAATCATCCTCGATGCAAGATTTTTTGTCAGCTAAATCGGTGAGCAAGCAGAAAGCAAGCGAGCCAAAGCTATCTCTAACAATTCCTGTAGTACACGCTATTACTAGCAGCTATTTACCGTCTAAGACCCTAGCTGGAATTTTACCTGATTGTATAGAGGCGCTTATCTCTAAAAGTCTGGCTGCAAAATTTACAGAAGTCATTGAGCGTGGGAGGGTAGTAGGCAGTAAGGGCAAGGGCATAAAGTTAGTTACACAAGAGGAATGCCTTAAAAGAGGTTTGGAAAATGTCTATATTTATAAACTTAAAGATCCGAGTTTAGATGAACGAATTTATGGCAGGGAAGCCACGGCTAAGGAGTTACAGCAAATAGGCACTCAGGCCATTAAAGATTATAAAAAAATTGTTATTTTTGATTTATTTGTGGATAGTCATAAACAACAAGCAAAGCACATTAAGTTAATTACCGAGGAGATTCAATTGTACGCGTACGGTCAAACACAGGCTTGTTAGCTGCTACAAATTCTGTTAATAGCAATTAAGTATTATCAGCAGATGGTTTTGTCTGCCAGTAGTATGGC
>JAQSXL010000032.1 GCA_029256685.1 Gammaproteobacteria bacterium
GTCCGTGAGGAAGCTGTTAAGGCATTAGGTAAACTGGACAGTCAAGATGCTAGAATTATTCCAGCCATACTAGCTGCATTAACGGATAAGGATGAGACAGTTCGCCAGGTAGCTGTTGAGGTTTTAGGTCAATTGGATAGCCAAGATGCTAGAATCATTCCGGCCTTACTAACCGCATTAAAGGATAAAGATTTGGATGTCCGTACGGCAGCTGTTAATTCATTAGAAACCTTATTGAAACCGAGCAAGGCTCTAAAGACAAGGATTGAAACAGCCCTCGGTCGGTTAGCAGCCAACGAGAGTAAACCTATACTGCTGCCCAGTACATGCGAGCTAAAAATCTCAGCACAACCCGCCGAGACGTTTATAGAGATTGATAGCCAATATTGGTATACAGACGCTGATATCGATAGCCTATTAAAGCGGCAGTTGGCAGAGGATTCGATTACCATTTATGCAGCCCACTATCCCTTTATCATCGGCAAATCAGGCCAACAGGCTGCGGCCTTATTACAATCTACACTTAAGCAATGCCTACAGGCACAGACAGCCAGTGTGATCCCACTTAACTGCCTAGAGCAGGTGATAATCAATGAATATGATCTATCCAATGATACCGAGTTGGTGGGTACCCATTGGATAGGGTTGATAGTAGAGCCTAAAAAGGATAGCTATCAGCTCACCCTCATTGATTCTTGTGGCAACGGTTTAGATCAGGATAAAGATCTTACCCATAGCTCATTACTTGATATTCTGTCCCTACTGCCGGAGGATCATCCCCGGCATAAAGTCTGGGAGCGAGCGGCTTGCTTAATAGGATTGCTTAAAGGACTTATTCAGCAGGAAGCATTAACGATAGACTGGAACCTAGTCGTCACAGGACTGGCTCAGCAGGACGATGCCGTGAGTTGTGGTCCTTTATTAGTGGCTAACTGCGTGGATTGGCTAAAGACTCAAAGTTTACAATTACAAGATCCTTTGCTGTTACGCCAGCAGCATGCTGAGCTCATGCAAAGGGCTAGCGTTGACCCTAATCTCGCCAAAGAGCCTGAAAGCTCGGCCAATTGCCAAGTATCTACTACTGTTAAAAAAGGCGAACATCATCAGTCCAGCTATCACTCTAGCTTATCGCTCTTTACTTCGCCTCAGAAGAACAAGAGAAAGCACGCACAGGACCCTTGGCTGGATGGTGAAAAGCAATTGATCAAGCAAACGTCTCTACCAGCAGAAGAGCCTTCTCACCAGTTTCACGCTGAAGAACAACTGTATACTAAGCCCGAGCTATAAGAAGTTAATGAAGTTGGCATTGTAGCGGCTAAATAATTACAATGTTATACTTCTGTTACTTAAAATTAGATGCGTATTAATCCCTATCATTAATTGGAGCTTTCCATGAGTTTACGTATTGTTGGTGAAGCACTAACCTTTGACGATATTTTACTATTGCCAGGTTATTCCGAAGTATTGCCTAAAGAAACGATTCTCAAAACCCGCCTTACTCAGACTATTGAACTTAATATTCCCTTACTTTCAGCTGCGATGGATACGGTAACCGAAGCGAGACTTGCCATCGCCATGGCGCAAGAAGGTGGTATAGGGATTGTTCATAAAAATATGTCGGTTAAGCAGCAAGCATTAGAAATTGCCAAGGTTAAAAAGTATGCCAGTGGTATTGTAAAAAATCCCATTACGGTTACGCCTCAACTTAGCCTGGCTAAGTTGTTAGAGTTAACGCATGCCCATAATATTTCGGGGGTGCCTGTGGTTGAAGGTGAACAACTCGTGGGTATCGTGACCGGGCGGGATATCCGTTTTGCCACAGAACTTAACCAACCGATTGCTAGAGTAATGACCCCAAAAGAGCGTTTAGTCACCGTCAAAGAAGGGGCTAGTCGTGAGCAGATTCAAAAATTATTACATGAGCATCGTATTGAAAAGCTGCTGGTCGTTAATGATAATTTTGAGTTGCGTGGGCTTATTACGGTTAAAGATATTCAAAAAGCCATAGAAAATCCCTTGGCAAACAAGGACGCCTATGGACGTTTGCGGGTTGGGGCTGCAGTTGGCACCGGTGTGGGAACGGAAGAGCGGGTTGCCGAGTTGATTCAAGCTGGTGTCGATGTGTTAGTGGTCGATACCGCGCACGGACACTCTAAAGGCGTGTTAGAACGTATCCGTTGGATTAAGCAAAACTATCCCGAAATACAAATCATTGGTGGTAATATCGCCACTAAAGCGGCTGCCGAAGCCTTAATTACAGCCGGTGTGGATGCAATAAAAGTAGGGATAGGTCCGGGTTCTATCTGTACGACCCGGATCGTCAGCGGAATTGGGGTGCCGCAAATTACCGCCATTGCTAATGCAGCTGAAGCCGCTAAAGGTACTCAGGTATCCGTCATTGCCGATGGTGGGATCCGTTTTTCTGGAGACATTGTAAAAGCCATTGCGGCGGGAGCCGATTGTGTGATGATAGGCAGCTTGTTAGCCGGTGCCGAAGAAGCGCCTGGAGACGTTGAGCTTTTTCAGGGGCGTTCTTACAAAACTTATAGAGGGATGGGATCAATCGGCGCCATGGCTCAAGCTCAAGGTTCCAGTGATAGATATTTTCAAGAAGGCTCGGATGCACCTAAGTTAGTGCCGGAAGGCATTGAGGGAAGGGTGCCTTATAAGGGATCGCTGCATAATGTGGTTCATCAATTGGTAGGTGGTTTGCGTTCAGGTATGGGCTATACGGGGTGTAAAACCATTAATGAACTACAGACTAAAGCCGAGTTTGTAAAAATTACCAGTGCGGGCATGCGTGAAAGCCATGTGCATGATGTAACCATTACTAAGGAAGCATCAAATTATTGGGTTTAAAAGACGGCTAAATGTCGGTTCTTTTATATGGTTGGGCAAGGAGAGTTGTGTGCAAAATATTCATTCCGACAAAATTTTAATTCTTGATTTTGGTTCCCAATATACGCAGTTGATTGCCAGACGGATTCGTGAGATTGGCGTGTATTGCGAAATCCATGCGTTTGATATGAATGAGATGGCAATTCGTGAGTTTGCGCCTAAAGGCATTATTTTGTCGGGTGGACCAGAAACCGTATTGGCCGCAGCAACCCCTAGAGCACCACAAGTGGTATTTGAATTAGCTTGTCCCGTGTTGGGTATTTGTTATGGCATGCAGACCATGGCGGCTCAGCTAGGCGGACAGGTACTAGCGGCCCAGGCCCGAGAATTTGGCTATGCTAAGGTAAAGGTCACTGCCACAAACAAGTTATTAGAAGGTGTTGAGGATAGCATTGATGGTGCCGGCCACGGTATTTTAGATGTCTGGATGAGCCATGGCGATCATGTGGTTAAGTTGCCCACGGGTTTTCAGTGTATCGCTAGCTCAGAGAATGCGCCTATCGCAGCGATGGCCGATGAGAGCAAAGGGTTTTATGGTTTGCAATTTCATGCTGAGGTTACCCATACGCGGCAGGGGTTGCGTATTTTACAGCGCTTTGTATTAGAAATATGTAGCTGCCGAGCGCTTTGGCAACCAGCGAATATTGTGGATGAGGCTATTGAAGCTATTAAAGCGCAAGTTGCGGATGAGGAGGTTATTTTAGGTTTGTCGGGAGGCGTTGATTCATCGGTGGTGGCCGCACTATTGCATAAGGCGATTGGTGAACAATTAACCTGTGTATTTGTTGATACGGGTTTACTAAGGCTCAATGAGGGTGAGCAGGTCCTCAATACCTTTAACAAGCACTTTGGTATTAAAGTGATATATGTGCAAGCCGCTGAGCGGTTTTATCAGGCATTGATCGGCATTAGCGAACCCGAACCCAAACGTAAAATTATTGGAAATTTATTTGTTGAAATTTTTGATGAAGAAGCTAAAAAACTTAACAATGCCAAATGGTTAGCTCAAGGCACTATTTATCCCGATGTAATCGAATCGGCAGGTTCTAAAACGGGTAAGGCACATGTCATAAAGACTCACCATAATGTGGGTGGTTTACCCGAAAAAATGAATTTAAAATTATTAGAACCCTTGCGAGAGCTGTTTAAAGATGAGGTCAGAAAAATAGGTGTGGAATTAGGCCTGCCTTATGAAATGGTCTACCGTCATCCATTCCCAGGCCCTGGTTTAGGGGTTCGTATTTTAGGCGAAATTAAACAAACCTATGCCGATATTTTGCGTAAGGCCGATGCCATCTTTATCGAAGAATTGCGCCAGGCCGATTTATACGATAAGGTCAGCCAAGCGTTTGCCGTATTTTTACCGGTTAAATCTGTTGGGGTGGTTGGAGATGGTAGGCAATATGAATACGTAATAGCGCTACGCGCCGTTGAAACCGTGGATTTTATGACCGCCCATTGGGCACACTTGCCTTATGAATTTTTAGCTAAGGTGTCTAATCGTATAGTGAATGAAGTTAAAGGCATCTCGCGAGTCGTTTACGATATTAGTGGTAAACCACCGGCTACCATTGAGTGGGAATAAAATTCAAGATACGTAGTAAGCCGTAGCATCGATAGTTGCCACGGCTTACTGCGATTACTTCATTAAGTTTACTGAGTTAAAGCCGATGATGAGCCTTGCTCATCATTATCCAAGCTTAAGTTATTGCCACGAATTTCGGGTTTAATTTTAGCGTTAGCTGACTTAAAGAAATTATTGGATGTATTCACTAAACTGATTACATTGTTTTGACTTTGCTCTTTCTGAGCGTTATCGCTTTGCATCAATTCCAAACTGACTTGATAATCGGCACCGTCATAGCAGGATTTATAATTTTACCTCTATCTTAATTCTGATTATACTAGCGCGATACCAATAACTAGGTAATGAAATTGATTATAGAATCCTTACTCGATACCGATTTGTACAAATTCACCATGATGCAAGTGGTTTTACATCAATTTCCCGGTGCCATGGTGGAATATCGTTTTAAATGCCGCACCCCAGATGTTAACTTAAGCGCTTATGCGGATGAAATTCGCCAACAAATAAAGTATTTATGTGAATTACGTTTCGGACGGGATGAGTTGGATTATTTACGCAGCTTTCGCTTTTTTAAATCCGATTTTATTGATTTTCTACGAATCTTTCAGTTAAGCGAAGAATATATTGAAATTAATACTGAACCCGAGTTTAGTTTAGTGATTCGTGGTCCGTGGTTGCATACCATTATGTTCGAGGTACCTATTCTGGCGATTATCAGCGAGGTGTATTGTCGAAATAATTATCCTGCTCCGGATTATGAAACGGGCAAGCAAAAGCTGTTTAATAAGGTGGCTTTAGTTAAAGAGACGCCGGGCGATGAGTTTAAATTTGCCGAATTTGGTACCCGCCGGCGTTTTTCCGGTTATTGGCAAGATCAAGTGGTTGAGTTACTGCATAACAAATTACCGCATAATTTCAGTGGTACTAGCAACGTGTATTATGCCCGTAAATATGATGTGAAACCGATTGGAACTATGGCGCATGAATATATGCAAGCCTGCCAAGCCTTAGGGCCGCGTTTGCGAGATAGTCAAAAATATGCGTTTGAAATGTGGGCCAGAGAATATAGAGGAGATTTAGGGATAGCATTATCTGATACCTACAGTCTTGATGCTTTCTTGAATGATTTTGATATGTTTTTTTGCAAATTATTCGATGGGGCTAGACAGGATTCAGGCGATCCTTATGAATGGGGTGAGCGGGTGATTGAGCATTATAAAAACATGCGGGTTGATCCGAAAGTTAAAACCTTAACTTTTAGTGATGCCCTAAACTTTAAATCAGCTATCCAATTATTCTGGCATTTTAAAGACAGGACTAATCCCGTTTTTGGGATAGGTACCAAATTAACCAATGATTTAGGCCATACACCTATCCAAATTGTCATAAAAATGACAGAATGTAATGGCCAACCCGTAGCAAAAGTCAGTGATGCGCCGGAAAAAACCATGTGTAAAGATCCATCCTATTTGCAGTATTTAAAACAGGTGTTTAAGATAGAATAATAGTTTAACGATAGGGGAGAGAGCCTCATGTATATCGATGAAATTTCATTCATTGACCGTAAATTGCTTGGTAAAAAGGTACAATGGAGAGCTATTCAAGCCCTAGAGCAAATTGCCTCAACCGGACTTAGCAAATTTGATGCGCTGGATGTTGTTAATAAACTAAGGCTGCAGTTAGAGGATAAATGCAAGAAGCAGCAGAGACTATTCAATAATATCGTTACTATTTTCAAAGAGACCAACGTGGTTATCAAAGTGCCTAGCTTGCGTGAGGTATTTGGCGATGAGATCGACAGACAATCGGGCGGCGGGGGACGTAAGTTTAGGGACAGGCGGGCGCCCACCAGCACGACTATGCGCCGCTAAACTTTATCTCTGCAACGCTTCTCATTCTAGCCACCCAGTATTTTAGGGTTCAATATTGGTTGAACCGTGTACTCGTAAACTTTTAGTGAGCCTGCTGTAAATCGTGCAGCAGTGCAGCCAGGAAGCGAGTGGCTTCACCACCTGTTATGGCGCGGTGATCAAAAGTTAAGGACAGTGGAATGATGCGATGTATGCTCACTTGGCCTTGATAGGCAACTACACTGTCACGCATGCGCCCGGTCGCGAGTATTGCGACTGTGGGTGGAATAACGATAGGCGTTGCATAACGGCCGGCAAACATACCAAAATTCGATAGCACAATGGTGGGGTCTTGGAGTGCTGTTTGATCAATTGAACGGCTTTTTAGCTGGGTTTTATAAGCTTCAATTTGTTGGCGTAGCGCTTGCGTTGACAGTATGCCGACATTTTTTATGACCGGTACAAATAATCCATCAGGCGTATCCATGGCAAGCCCCAGATTAACTTGCTGGTGCAGTTGGCGCTGTAGGCTATGACCATCAAACCAGCCGTTTAATGCGGGTTCGGCCTGACACGCTTTAATCAAGGCTCGAATGATGCGTATTGTTACATCACTGTCTTCTTGCCAGGCGTGAATATCGGCGTCATCATAAATGGTTACCGGAACAACGTTTTTATGCGATTGAGTCATCACGGTTGCCATCGCTCGACGGACCCCGCGTAGCGGCTCGCCTATAATAGGGGGGGTGGGTACACTCGCCTGATGATTTGCGACGCGAACGATATCTTCACTGGTGACGATGCCGTCTTTACCCGTGCCTTGAATTGAATTGATATCAACCTTAAGCTGCTTAGCCAGATTACGTACTATGGGTAAAGCCTTAACTTTATCGGTATTATTAACCTGCGGTGTCAAAATTGTGGCCGGCTCTGCAAGAATAATCTCGCTGCTTTCTAAACTGCCTACGACGGTACCGGTATTGGCTGTTTCAAAGCCCACGAGCGGGCTGCCCGTATTGATAATATCACCTGGCTGGCCGTAAAGTTTGCTAATTTTACCGGCAAACGGAACGGGTATATCGACTATTGCCTTAGCGGTTTCCATGGCAACCATGGGTTGATCGACAGCGACGGTATCACCTTCTTGTATGTACCATTCGTGAATTTCCGCTTCTGAAAGCCCTTCGCCTAAATCGGGTAAATAAAATATTTTCATACTTCTTAGCACTCAAGTTTTTGTAAATAGGGTTTTAACCTTCGTACGACAGAACGTCTTCTACCGCTTTAATGATTTTTTCTGCCGTAGGCAAGTAATGCTTTTCCATTTTGGCATAAGGCACAATGGTATCATAGCCCGTTACTCGCTTGACAGGAGCCATCAGGCAAAGCAAGCATCGTTCGGCTAACTGGGCGGCTATTTCGGCACCGACCCCACAGGTGCGAGCGGCTTCATGTATGATGACACAGCGACCGGTTTTTTCTACAGAAGCCAGAATGGTTTGCATATCCAAGGGTTTAATGGTCGCTACATCTATGACTTCCGCTTGAATATTTTGTTCGGCTAATTGTCCTGCGGCCTTTAAGGTTTCATACACCATGTTGCCCCAGGTGACTAGCGTGATGTCACTGCCTTCGCGTAACACGAAGCACTTATCTAAGGGCAGTGCCTGGCCATTATCGGGTACGGTTTGCTTTACCAGCCGATAAATGCGAGTGGGTTCTAAAAAGATCACGGGATCGGGGTCACGGATCGCCGCCAGTAATAAGCCATAGGCACGAACCGGCGAGGAGGGAATGACAACTCGCAGGCCAGGAATGTGGGCAAATAAGGCTTCGGTACTTTCAGAATGATGTTCGGGGGCATGAATGCCCGCGCCATAAGGTGTACGAAAGACCAGGGGACAAGTTAAGCGGCCGCGGGTACGGTTACGGATCCGGCTGGCATGACTGATGATGTGTTCCATCCCGGCATACATGAAACCCATAAATTGGAATTCGGCAACGGGTTTTAAACCTTGCATTGCCATGCCTATTGAGACGCCGGCTATCATGCTTTCTGCAAGCGGTGTATCAAGTACCCGTTGGGGGCCAAAACGCTCTAGCAAGCCCACCGTAGAGCGGAAGACTCCGCCATTTTTAGCTATGTCTTCACCTAGCAGCACCACGTTATCGTCTGCCTGCATTTCATAGGCCAGTGCTTGATTGACAGCCTCAACTAGTGTTATTTCAGACATCCTTAAATCTCTACCTCACGACGTTGCTCTAAATAAATGGCTGGTAAACTGGCATATAGATAGTCAAACATATCGGTGAGTTTAGCGGGCGGTAGATTCATATACTCGGTAACGGCCTGCTCGATCTGTTGATTGCATTCTACCTGTAGATGGGCTTCTTGGGTTTCGTCCCAATGCTTATTTTTAATAAGATACTGACGCAGGCGTTTTATGGGTTCTTCCTGCCAGGCCTGTTCGACTGTTTGGGGATCCCAATAGCGTTTGGCATCGTCTGCGGTAGTGTGATCGCATAATCGATAAGTAATCGCCTCAATCAAACTGGGACCGGAACCGGCGCGCGCTTTAGCGATGGCATTATCTAAAGCATATTTAACCGCTATTACATCGTTGCCATCAACTTGTTCGCCGGCAAAACCACCTGCAATGGCTTTTTGTGCCAAGGTTGCGGCATTGGTCTGTGCGGTTCTGGGCACGGAGATAGCCCATTGGTTGTTGTTAACAACAAAGACTATCGGCAACTGCCAAACACCCGCTAGATTGATGGCTTCGTAAAAATCACCTCGGGATGTGGCACCGTCACCACATACCACAATGACTACGCGTGGCTGATTACGTAATTTAAAGGCACTGGCAATACCCGCAGCATGTAAGCATTGCGTGGCTAAAGGGACATAGATGGGTAAGTCTTCTGGGTTAGCGGCAAATTGATTACCACGCTCATCACCACTCCAATAAGCTAAGATCTCTGCCATCGTTACTCCGCGCTGGAGCTGAGCGGCATATTCTCGATAAGCCGGGCAAAAAACATCATTTGGCTGCATCGCGGCACCAATTGCGGTACTGATGGCCTCCTGGCCCAGCGAAGAGGGGTAGGTACCCAATTTCCCGGTGCGTTGTAAGTTGATGGCTTTAGCATCAAACGTACGGGTAAGCACCATGGTGCGGTATAAGGAAATCAAATCCCGTGAATTTTTGGCAAAATGAGGAAGCGGTTTATTTATCTTGCCTTCTGAGTCGAGAAATCGTAAGTAAGGAATTTCAAATTTTGCAACAATAGTCATACTTATCCGCTCAAACGTTCTTCGGCGATATGCTCAGCAACGATGTGCGTGGGTAACTTTTGCTTCTCGGCGCGGGTAAAAATAGTTAATAATACCTCATACAAATCCTGTAATTGTGTGATGGCAGATGTCATAGAACGCTTATCATATAATGCAGTTGCCAAAATAACACCTCCCGCACTTATCACAAAATCAGGAGCATAGAGAATATTATAGCGGTTTAATAATTCGCCGCACTGGTTTTCTGCTAGTTGATTATTAGCGGAACCGGCTACAATAGATGCTTTTAATTGGGGAATAGTGGTTTCATTTAACACGCCGCCTAAGGCACAGGGTGAAAAGATATCACATGCCACTTGATAGATTGCTTCAGGAGCCACTATTTTTGCATTGAATTGAGTTTTACAGCGTTCTAAGGCTTGCTGATTAACATCGGTGACGATTAACTCTACCCCGAGTGGATACAGTAGCTCACATAGATGATAACCCACATGACCTATACCTTGGATAGCCACGCGTAAACCAGCTAATGAATCTTTATCAAATTTAAATTTAACCGCAGCTTCAATACCATGTTTGACACCCATGGCAGTTGCAAGTGAAGGATCGGTATTATCACCGTAATAATGAGAAAGCCCAGAAACGTAAGGTGTTTCTTTTGCAATATAAGCTAAATCACTTAGCTCGGTGCCACTGTCAATAGACGTGATGTAACGCCCACCTAATTCGTTAACAAACCGACCGAAGGTGCGATAATAAGCCTCGCGATTCTTTATTTGTTTGGGTTTCAATAAGACGGCTTTACCACCTCCCCAGGCTAGGTTGCTGATGGCTGTTTTATAACTCATACCTTTGGCAAGGCGTAATGCATCTTGCAGAGCCGCCGAAAAACTGGGGTATTCAATACAGCGGCAACCGCCAATAGTAGGGCCTAATTTATCATTGTGGATGGTAATGATGGCTAGTAATTCTGTCTGCGGATCATATTTAATGTGAATGTCACCAAATCCCATTTGGTTTAAGTTTTGTGGCAGGTCATCGAATTGTAAGGGCATATTCATGTGGTTTCTATATATATCAGTATAAATTTGTTAATGACAGCGAAATTATAGCCGACTGAGAAGATTAGTATAGAATATTTTTATTAGTTATAGCTATGGTTTTGCGTGAAGAATATAGTTGGTATCAATATTTCTGGTTAACTGAGCTTTATCTGTTAAAGCTTGGTAGTTTATACCCCTAATGGTTTTTACCTCAAGCTCAGCATAGCGTAACCAAGCACATAACTCAGATGGACGGATAAATTTAGCATAGTCATGAGTGCCTTTAGGGAGTAATTTGGCAATATATTCAGCCGCCAGAATAGTTAAAAGATAGGCTTTTAAGGTACGGTTAATGGTTGAAAAAAAGAGATCGCCACCTGGTTTAACTAAGTTGGCGCAGGTTTGCACTAAAGTTATAGGGTCTGGTACATGCTCTAGCAGTTCCATACAAGTAATCACATCAAATTGCCTAAAGTTTTGCGTTGCAAATTCTTCCGCGCTGACACAGAGGTAATTGAGTTGTAGTGATTTATCTTGGCAATGAGTCTTTGCTACAGCAAGCGCTGCTTCGCTCATGTCTATGCCAGTTACCTGAGCTCCTTGCATGGCTAAGCTCTCGCTGAAAATGCCACCCCCACAGCCAATATCAAGAACTTTTTTGCCTTGCAAATCAAGGTGTTGTTGCACAAAATTAAGACGCACCGGATTGATGATATGCAGTGGCTTACAAGGGCCGTCAAGTTCCCACCAATGAGCCGCTAATTCACTAAATTTAGCTATCTCTGTAGAATCAACATTAGTAAAAGTTTGCATAGGGTATTTTCCTTAAGCCTCAAGATCTTGTGTTAATCATATAGCGGTATGAGGATTCTATAAAGCATAATTCTTACAAAATTTTATTTTTTACTTTATCTATATGGTTAGATTTTAAATTATTACAGTTTATTACATTTAAGTGATTGCAGTTCGCTATAGAAAGTCAATATAATAGGCGCACTTTCACATGCCTGTATGAAAAGAATTTAAGGGGCCGAAATGACCATACAACTCGCTAATCGTACCGATATTATTAATAAGGTCGTTGAATATATGCAAAAGCGTTTACCAACGGCGCAAGCTAAGTTGGCTGCGGTTTTTGTCCAGCAATTTTATACCACCGTATCATTAGATGACTTGCAAGAGCATGAGCTTACCGATTTATGTGGCTCGGCTCTTTCCTATTGGTATTTTATTTATCAGCGTAAATCGGGTGAATGTAAGACTCGGGTTTATAATCCTCATTATGAGCAACATGGTTGGCAATCAACCCATACTATCGTTGAGATCTCGCAAGATGACATGCCATTTATGGTTGACTCGGTGAGAATGGAGCTGACTAAGCATCAATTAAATATTCATTTTTCAATTCATGCGGGTGGTTTACGTTTCCGCCGTGATGAAGACGGTAAAATTATTGAAATCTTGCCCCGCGGTGAACAATTAACCGATGGCGTCAACGCCGAAGCTGCAATTTATATGGAATGTGATAAGCAAACCGATGGTGCAGTCTTGGAAGAGGTGAGACAAAGTGTCGAGCGGGTGCTGTTTGATGTTAAAGCAGCGGTAGTTGATTGGCAGCCTATGCTCAATAAATTACGGGAAAATATTAAAAGCTTACAGCACGCTAAGTTATCTATTCCAAAAAGCGAAATTACTGAAGCGATTGATTTTTTGCATTGGGTTGAAAATGGTAATTTTATATTTTTAGGTTATAGGGAATATGAGGTAGTCGGTGAGGGAAGTAACCGCTCCTTAAAGCTTCATCAGGGCTCTGGCCTTGGAGTGCTAGCCGATGAATCCCATTGCGTGGTTAATCGACCCTTTTCCACTTTACCACCAGAGGCGCAAAAACGGGCGCTTGATCCTAAAGAAATTCTTATTATCGCTAAAACTAATACCATAGCTACTGTTCATAGGCCTGCTTATACCGATTATTTAGGCATTAAACAATTTGATGAAAAGGGTAATATAGTGGGTGAGCGCCGATTTATAGGCCTCTATACCTCTTCGGCTTATAATAGCAGTCCTAAACAGATCCCCATGCTACGCTTGAAAGTAGACAAGGTTATGCAGGCTTCTCGCTTACCCCTGAATGGTCACTCGGCTAAGGCCTTATTGAATATTTTAGAGACCTTACCTAGAGATGATTTATTTCAAGCCGATGTTGATGAACTATTAGAACTAGGCCTTGGAATTGTCAATCTACAAGAGCGCCAGCGGATTAAATTATTTGCCCGTAAAGATATTTATGGCCGGTTTGTTTCTTGCTTGGTGTTTGTTCCACGCGAGCGGTTTAATACAGAGTTAAGACAGCTCATGCAGGATGAGCTTTTGGCCGCATTTAAGGCAAGTTCTATTACCTTTAGTACCCAGTTTTCAGAGTCGGTCTTGGCACGTATTCATTTTGTGGCTCGTATCGATTCTAAAAATCCTTCCGAATATAATCTTAAGGAAATAGAAGCGAAATTAATTGATATTTCGCGTACTTGGAAGGACGAATTAGTTGATGAATTAACTGACTATTATGGTGAAGAACGTGGCAATGCGTTAGCTCTGAACTATGTGAATGCTTTTTCTGCTGGCTACCGTGAGCAATTTGAGCCTCGTACGGCTGTATTTGATATTGAGCACATGGAAAAACTGAATGATGAAATGCCTTTAGTGATGAACATGTATCAACCCTTTGATGAGCAGCCAGGCGTTATTCGCTTTAAACTTTATCAACGCGAGCATGGTATTCCCTTATCAGATGTATTGCCTATGTTAGAAAATTTAGGCTTGCGCGTGTTAGGAGAGCGTCCCTATAGACTTAAGTTTAAAGGTGGCAGCCAAATTTGGATTAATGATTTTGGCATGGTGCATGTTAAAGGGGAATTGCTTGAGGTCGCAAAGGTTAAAGAAATCTTTGAAAATGCGTTTGCCCGGATTTGGCATGGGGATGCAGAAGATGATGGTTTTAACCAATTAGTGTTAGGTGCTAGCCTTAATTGGCGACAAGTTGCGGTATTGCGGGCCTATGCGAAATATTTAAAACAATTAGGTTTTACTTATAGCCAAAACTATATTGAAGAAACGCTAGCGCGTTATCCACAAATTGCTAAATATTTAGTTGAACTTTTTGAATTGAGTTTTGAGCCAGAAGGCGTCACTAATCGTTCTCGTTTAATTAAACGTTATGAGCTTATCTTAGAAAAAGAATGTGATAGTGTCGATAACTTAGATCAAGATCGCATCTTACGCCGTTTTATAGAAGTTATTCAAGCTACCTTACGCACTAACTACTATCAAGCCGATAAATTGGGTTATCCAAAAAACTATATCTCATTTAAGCTTAATCCAATGGCTATTGTCGATATGCCATTGCCTCGCCCAATGTTCGAAATTTTTGTGTATTCCCCACGGTTTGAAGGTGTCCACTTACGTGGCGCTAGAGTGGCGCGTGGTGGCCTGCGTTGGTCAGATAGACGTGAAGATTTCCGCACAGAAGTTTTAGGTTTAATGAAGGCACAACAGGTTAAAAATGCGGTGATCGTGCCTGCGGGAGCGAAAGGTGGGTTTGTGCCCAAGCGTTTGCCTAAAGATGCGTCACGCGAAGTGTTGATGGCCGAGGTAATAAGCTGTTACCGAACCTTTATCAGTGGTTTATTAGATATTACAGATAATTTAAAAAACGGTAAGGTAGTTTATCCTATTAATGTATATCGTCATGATGATGAGCCCGATCCTTATTTGGTGGTAGCTGCTGACAAGGGAACGGCGTCTTTCTCCGATATTGCTAATGCTATTGCTAAAGATTATGATTTTTGGTTAGGTGATGCCTTTGCCTCGGGTGGTAGCGTCGGTTATGACCATAAAAAAATGGGGATTACGGCACGCGGAGCTTGGGAGTCGGTTAAACGTCATTTTAGAAATTTAGGCGTTAATACGCAAACGACGGATTTCACCGTAGTGGGTATTGGCGATATGAGCGGAGACGTTTTTGGTAATGGAATGTTGCTATCTGAGCATATTAAGCTAGTTGCCGCATTCAATCATCAACATATCTATGTTGATCCTAATCCCGATCCTAAACGTAGCTTTGAGGAGCGTAAGCGGCTATTCAATTTGCCACGCTCAACCTGGGAAGATTATGATAAAACCGTTTTATCCAAAGGAGCGGGTATTTATAACCGAACCGAAAAATCTATTAAACTTTCTCCAGAAGTTAAAAAGTTATTACTGATAAAAAAAGACTCCATTGCACCTAATGAATTAATAAGAGCCATTTTACAAGCTCCAGTTGATTTACTCTGGAATGGTGGTATTGGAACCTATGTTAAAG
>JAQSXL010000033.1 GCA_029256685.1 Gammaproteobacteria bacterium
TTAGAGGCTGCTCATGGTAAACTCAAACGCCTGATTCATCCTGTCAGAGGGTTTCAGTCTATGAAAACCGCTTATGCGACGATTAAAGGCTTTGAAGTCATGCGGCTGTGCAAAAAAGGCCAATTTAGTATCTGGATGTAGGGTCATCGCAATGAAGTATCCTTTATTAACCCATTATTTCATGTTTACAACTGAACTACGTCTTGAACTTGTATTTTTGCGGCTTTTATAATTTTTGCAACGGAGCCTTTTAAAACTACTCCCAATCACGCTCCCGGTAAGTCGCGAGGTAATTTCTAATCATCAAATAAGCGATTCCACCACATACCAAGGCACAGAGGGTAAAGCTCAAGGTAGTAAAATCAAAATGACTACAGATTTTATTCGTTACCGTGATCCCAACTACTAATAAAAGACTCTGAATAAAGCCCAACATAGCGGCTAACATGCTCAGCGGAAAAGTTTTACTAGACATTAGCAACCGCATGATACAACCATTAGCGATGCCAATCCCTAGACTATAGATTAATAGGCCCACCACCACTACGGCTATGTAATTCGAGCTTATGGCACTCATTAATAAACCGAATAACATCAACAAACTGCCGGTTTTTATTAATGAATAGATCCGGTATTTACCCGCGATAAATTGCATCAGAATACTCGCAATAATCAGGCCACTAATACTCATAATTTGGTAAATGACATAGTGAGTGTAACTTTGCTGTAATTTATATAATATTATATTGGGGGCTTGGCTTATCCAAAACATGATGGGCAGCGTGGCAAATACCACACATAAAATACCGAGTAAAAATTTTTCACTTCTCACTATCTGCCCGTATTGTTTTAAAGTCTGTTTTATATCTATTCGTGCCAAAGATTTAGCACTACTGGGCGTATATTTATACAATCCTATTAAATTGATTGTGCCAATGATGGCAAGAATAATAAATACATAATGCCAAGATAGATAACTTACAATGACACTACCAATAGCAGGCCCTGCTAAGGGCGCTAATAAAGTCACATTCGCCATGAGCGAAATTAATTTAACCGCCTGTCTATCATTGAAATTTTCATGGAGTAAGGCATAGCCAATGGCAATAATGGCTAGACCGCCTCCTTCTAGAAAACGCCACAACATAAATTGGTTAATAGTTTGACTAAAAACGATGACTACCGTAAATAATAAAAATAATAAATTACCGATTAGCATTATTTTACGTTTGCCATAGCGTTCCGCTAGGCAGCCAGTAAAAAGTAATAAGGCGCAATTTCCTAAAATATAAAAACTTAAGGATAAAGCCACGTAGTTTTGCCCTACCTTAAAATCATTCACGACTTGAATCATGCCCGGCATAATCATGTCATTAGCCGAATACACGGTAAATTCATAGAGTACTAGAAATAAGGCAAATAAATATAATTGACGCATAATGATTACTCCAAACGAACTCTCTACTGTTTAACTGCACCCTTTGCAGACAATTAAATACCTATACCTAAGTCATTAATTTATAGATAGAAGTAGTTTTTATAAATATTGCTTTTAACTAATGGCAGCATTCTTATGGCTGGTTTAAATTTTTTATTCAAACTTGGCTTAGCATTTCCTTAGCATGGGCTAAGGTCTGCTCAGTCACGTGCACGCCACCCAGCATTCGAGCAACTTCAATGACTCTACCCTCGGCATCTAGCATTTGAATACGGGTTATGGTGGTCTGTTGGCTGACTTGTTTTTCAACCTGTAAGTGATGATGACCTTGCGAGGCCACCTGTGGCAAATGAGTCACACATAAAACCTGCCGATTAGCCCCAATGGTACGTAGTAAGCGGCCTACGACCTCGGCCGTCCCTCCGCCAATGCCTACATCTACCTCATCAAAAATTAAGCTAGGAATAGGATTATATTGTGCGGCAATCACTTGAATAGCCAGGCTAATACGGGATAACTCACCACCCGAGGCCACCTTACTCAAGGATTGTAACGGGTAGCCTGGGTTAGCACTCACTAGAAATTCGACGTTCTCAAGCCCCGTAGCATGATATTCGTCCCTAGGTTGTAACTCTATGGCAAAACGCCCACCTGTCATAGCAAGCCGCTGCATCTGCTCGGTAATCAGTTGGCTTAATTGGCTTGCCGCTACTTGACGCTTAACCGTTAAATCTTTAGCAGCCGCCAGGTACTCGGCCTCAAATTTTTTTATTAACTGAGCGAGCTCTTGCAGGTTGTCGTCTAATTGTGAAAGCTGCTGTAATTCGCTATTAAGCTGAACCCCATGCTCGAACAATTGTTCGGGATGCACCTTGTGTTTACGCGCTAATTCATAAATAGCACTTAATCGCTCTTCTATCGCATTTAGACGAGTGGGATCGGCCTCAATATGTTTTAAATAATCGCGCAGCTCAGCAGAGGCTTCTTCGGCTTGAATTACGGCCGAATTGAGTAACTCGGCTACCGCAGTCAATCTTGCATCGGTTTCACTTAAGCCCTCAATAGTAGCGTGTACTTGCTGCAATAAGTCAATGGCATTATGCTGTTCGGTTTCTGATAAACTAGCTAATGCCTGCTGACTGGATTGTAAAATTTTATCAACATTAGCCAATAATTGATGCTCTTGTTGCAGTTCGGCTAATTCATTGGCCTGTAAATTAAGCTCCGCCAGTTCTTGTACCTGAAATTGCAAATATTCTTGTTGCAATTTACGTTGTTTGGTCTTGCTTATCAGCTCATCGAGCTGCTGCCGTTTTGCATGCCATTGCTGATGAAGTTGTTTAACCTGTGCCAATTGTGGCTGTAAACCTGCGAAAGCGTCTAGCAATTGGCGTTGACGATCTTTTTTCTGTAAAGTTTGATGCTCATGTTGACCATGAATACTAATGAGCCGATTACCTAAGTCTTTTAATTGTTGCAAGGTCACCGGCTGGCCATTGATATAAACCCGTGATTTCCCATTTTGGCTAATGGTACGGCGAACTATACATTCATCTTCATTATCTAATTCATGCTTTCGCAACCATTGCTTGGCAATGGCATCATTAGCTAAGCTAAAAGTTACCGTAATATCACAACGCTCGGTACCATGCCGCACTAAACTGCTATCGGTACGCCCGCCTAATATTAAGCCTAAAGCATCGATGATAATGGACTTACCTGCACCCGTTTCACCAGTTAATACGGTCATACCGGCATTTAAGGATAAGTCTAATTTATCAATGATAGTAAAGTTGGTGATGTGAATATGAGTCAGCATTGCTTTATTATACCGGTATTTTCCCAATGTAATTTAGTACGTAAGGTATCAAAGTAATTATAATCCAAGGGGTGAATCAACCGTAAGGTTTGTGGCTTTTTCCGGATCACTATGGTTTCTCCTGTTTGTACGGAACGGCGTATGTGTCCGTCACAGCTTAGCTGTGGAGCCTTATAGCGATGCTTATCCACAATAAGCTTAATTTCGCTGTCACCACCGACCACCAAGGGTCTACTACTTAAAGTATGCGGGCAAATAGGCACTAACACTAGCGCATTGAGTTGTGGATGCAAAATAGGCCCACCACCCGATAAAGCGTAAGCCGTTGAGCCCGTTGGGGTCGCTACAATTAAACCATCCGCACGTTGCGAACAGACAAATTGATCATCGATCAGAATCGAAAATTCTATCATATGCGCCACATCGCCCGGTAACAGCGCAACCTCATTAAGCGCAGAATCAAAATATATAGATTCGGATGGCTGGCTAATATGCGCATCGAGTAAAAAACGTTGCTCTTCTAAATAGTCGCCCGCTAATACTTCTTTAAATTTACTGGCAAACTCATCCGGATGCACGTCGGTCAAAAATCCCAAGCGGCCGCGATTAACCCCTAATACTGGCTTTTGACAATCGGCCGCACAACGGGCTGCATTAAGTAAACTGCCATCCCCGCCTACCACAATAAATAGATCGCATTGATTGCCAAGTTGCTCCCGAGGAACGACAGGCCAGTTAATTTCAGGTAATAACTTGGCGGTTTCTTGCTCAATAATAATAGTGAGTTGATAATCCTCTAGACAAGCGATAACGGCTTGCAAGGTGGCAATATTATCGGGATTGCTTTTACGCGCCAAAAGGGCCACGGATTGGAATTTTGATGTCATAAATGCTAGCTCAGCTTAAGTAGGCCTAATATAGCATAACTCAAATTTACCCAAAATATCAGTTGTGCTAAGCCTGCCAATTTCGCAGCTGCCCATTTTCAATGGTTAAAATACGGTCCATGCGTTCGGCTAAATGCAAATCATGAGTAACTAAAACGATACTCGTA
This sequence comes from Gammaproteobacteria bacterium, assembly GCA_029256685.1. GTDB lineage: Bacteria > Pseudomonadota > Gammaproteobacteria > JAQSXL01 > JAQSXL01 > JAQSXL01. The sequence goes on from JAQSXL010000033.1 coordinate 4,312, forward strand.
CCCAATTCTTTATTAAGTTCTAACATCGCGGCATAAACCCGTTCAGCCGTTTTTTTATCGAGGTTGCCAGTAGGCTCATCGGCTAAAATACAGCGTGGTTTTGTAACGAGTGCCCGTGCAATAGCGGTTCTTTGCCGTTCACCGCCCGAGAGTTCACCTATGCGATGGGTTAACCTTTCTTGTAAACCCACTTGAGTTAATAAATAGGCGGCTTTTTCCTTGGCGGCTTTAACGGTCATATCCCTTAATAACAAAGGAATACAAACATTTTCTAAGGCAGTAAACTCGGGTAATAAATGGTGAAATTGATAAATAAATCCTAAGGACCGATTACGCAACTCGCAACGTTTTGCTTCAGCAAGCTTATGAATATCTTGACCATTCACTAACACCTGGCCACTCGTTGGCTTATCCAAACCACCCAAGATATGCAATAGTGTACTTTTGCCTGATCCCGAAGCCCCAACAATTGCCACCCGCTCGCCCGCTTGCACCTGAAAGTCTATGTCTTTTAATACCTCAATTTTCGCTTGCCCATCTAAAAATGATTTATTTAGGCCATGACAACTTATGACGGATGGTAAATTATTCATAACGTAAGGCCTCGGCAGGTTGAATACGAGCAGCCCGCCAAGCAGGATATAAGGTAGCCAATAAGCTAAATAATAAAGCTAGCGAGCAAACGGTGATAACATCCCCACTTTGAATTTTAGAGGGTAAATAGTTCACATAATAAATACTTGAGGATAACAACTGTACGTGAAAGATAGTTTCAATCAGATTGACGACCTCGGTAACATGCGAGGCTAATAATAAACCACCTATTAGCCCTAATAAGGTACCAATAATACCCGAGGCACTGCCTTGCACCATAAAAATGGCCATCACTTTGCCTGGGGTAGCTCCCAGCGTACGTAAAATGGCGATATCGGCCTGTTTATCGGTTACCACCATGACTAGGGTTGAAACTAAATTAAAGGCGGCAACCCAAACTATCAGTAATAACATCAAAAAGATCATCCGCTTTTCCATACTGATGGCTTCCGATAATGCGCCATAGGTTTGCGTCCAGTCGCTTACCACAAAATCAGAGGGTAACGCCTGGCTTAAGTGACGTGCAAGATCGGGTGCCTGATATAAATCTTTTAGCTTTAACTGAATAGCACTGATGGCCTGGCCCAATTTAAATAAACGTTGACCATCTTGTAAATCAATAAAACCCAAATTGTTGTCAAAATCAAAACCGCTCCCTACCTTAAAAATTCCTACTACCTTAAAGGTTTTAAATCTTGGCAGAATTCCCGCTGGGGTCACAGTAGCATCGGGCGTAATTAAGGTGACACTATCCCCCACATTCAGCACTAAACTATCGGCCAGCTGCTGCCCTAACACAATTCCAAATTGTCCCGGACGCAATGCAGTTAAACTACCTTCGACCATCTTATCTGCTATGCTAGATACCTTTTGTTGTTCTTGCGGTAAAATTCCGGTGATGACCGCGGGATGATTTAATCCAGCATGTACCAAAATGCCTTGTCCATAAACTAAGGGAGCCGTTGCTACTACTCCTTGCTTTTGTGCCAATTGTTTTTGTACGGCCTGCCAGTTATTCATCTTTGTACTTAAAGTACTTACCGTCACATGCTGCGCCATGCTAAACATCCGCTCACGAATCACCTGGTCAAAACCATTCATCACCGAAATCACGGTAATTAAAACCGTCACCCCTAGTGCTATGCCTAACATAGAGGTTAAAGAAATAAAAGAAATAAAATGATTACGACGCTTAGCCCGTAAATAACGCAACCCAATGTACAGCGATAATGGTTTAAACATGCTTCACCATAAATAAGAACTTTAAAAATTTATTCAATTTTGGCATTATTGCCTTCATCCCTCTTACTCAGAGGAAGAGGGATGGACTTAAGTTAAACAAACCCCGTTTTTCAGGGAAGAAAAACTGGAGCGTACAAGGAAGTATTCACAGCGTGTTTGTATAATTTAAGTTTATCCCTCTTTACAGCCCAATAGCATAACAAAACCAATAGGAAAAGTAATTAATCATGACATATATTCTTCCACCCGAATGGGCAGCGCAAAGTGGTGTAATGTTGACTTGGCCCCATACTAAACGTTATTGGAAAAATCCTCTAGCAGTTGAGCCCACTTTTGTAAACATGGCCCGTGAAATTGCCTTAAAAGAACCTGTCATTATTAGCTGTTATTCCGAAGAACACCTGCAACAGGTTAAAAAGTTGCTTGAACAGGCCGGCGCCCTTTTAAATAATATTCGGCTCTACATTGCCCCCTCAAATGATATCTGGGTACGTGATCACGGCCCCATTACCGTGTTAAAAAATGGCAAACCCACCTTGTTAGATTTTCAATTTAATAGTTGGGGTAGTAAATATCCGGGGGAAGATGATAATTTAGTGACTTCGCGGCTTCATAAACAACAGGTTTTTGCAACCACTCCACTTGAAACCGTAGACGTTATTCTAGAGGGTGGTAGTATTGAGGTAAATGGGGCGGGCGTTATGCTTACCACCAGTCACTGCATCCTCAATGCCAACCGCAATAAAGATTTTACTAAACAAACCTGGGAAACTATCTTTGCCAAATGGTTTGGGATTAAACACATCCTTTGGCTAGAACACGGCGGTTTAAAGGGTGATGATACCGATAGCCATATCGATACCTTGGCCCGCTTTACCGATGAAAATACCATTTGCTATGTGCGTTGTGATGATCCCAATGACGAGCACTATGCCGAACTACAAAAAATGGAGTTAGAGCTACAAGCATTTCGCAATTTAGCGGGTAAACCCTTCCGTTTAATGCCATTACCTTGGCCCAAAGCCAAGTTTGACAATGAAGGTAAACGTCTGCCGGCTACTTACGCGAATTTTTTAATCATTAATCAAGCGGTATTAGTACCTACCTATGCCGATGCCGCGGACGAGGAAGCGCTAGCGCAAATCCAGCGTTGTTTTCCAGACCGTAGCATTATTGGGATTGACTGTTTAAAAGTGATCCCTCAATATGGCAGTCTTCACTGCGCAACCATGCAATTACCAGCGGGTGTAATACCGTCATAAGCATTTGCTATAGACTAACAGAGTGTTTAAAGCCGAGTCCTTTAAACATAAGCAAACCTTGTTTTTCAAGGATGAAAAATTAGAGCCTACAGGATGTATTTATGGCGTGTTTGCGCTGTTTAAAGGACTCAGCTTTAAAAGTCTCATTTGGTATGGAGAAATATCATGTTAAGAGTCGCTTTAGTACAACATCAAGGTCATCAAGATCGTAATACCAGCCTCCAAGAAAGTATAAAAGGCATTCGTGAAGCAGCCAGTCATGGCGCTAAATTAGTCTTATTGCAAGAATTACATGCGGGCCTGTATTTTTGCCAGACCGAAAATCCAGATTTCCACGACCAAGCCGAAGCTATTCAAGGTCCTACCACTAAGCAACTAGGAGAACTTGCCAAAGAACTGGGCATCGTTATTGTAGGGAGTATTTTTGAACGCCGCGCAGCCGGGCTTTATCATAATACCGCCGTTGTTTTAGAAACCGATGGTAGCTTAGCCGGGATTTATCGCAAGATGCATATTCCCGATGATCCCTGCTATTATGAAAAATATTATTTTACCCCCGGTGACTTAGGATTCACACCTATTCAAACGTCGGTTGGAAAATTAGGCGTTTTAGTCTGTTGGGATCAATGGTATCCGGAAGCCGCACGTTTAATGGCACTCGCCGGGGCCGATATTTTACTTTATCCAACGGCTATCGGCTGGCATCCTGCCGATCCACAGGATGAAAAAAATCGCCAGCTTGATGCTTGGATAACTATTCAGCGGGCTCATGCCGTTGCTAATGGCTGTTATTTATTGAGCTGTAACCGGGTAGGTTTTGAAAATGATCCCGTTAAGCCCGCTGATGGCCTGCATTTTTGGGGCAATAGTTTTATTGCAGGACCCCAAGGTGAGTTTTTGGCTCAGGCACCTACCGATAAGCCGGCCGTAATCATCGGAGACCTTGATTTAAAACATAGCGAAAAAGTACGGCGGATGTGGCCTTTTTTACGTGATAGGCGGATTGAGGCTTATGAAGATTTAGTCAAACGCTATCGCGATTAAAATTTGGCGGTAAAAGTACAGGTAGTGCTTTTATCGTCACCACAGGTGCAAAACTCATTATCACTGGGAGGGAATTCAGAAAATTTACCTGCCAGCATGTTACAGCTTTTTATAGGAACATTTGCCATAATCACCTTAAAGTTATCGCCTAGGCCTTCAATATCAACTGCATCTCCCCAAGGATTAATATTGGCCGGGTTGGTATATTTAGCTGGCAATAATTGCATTTTGACTAAATTTTCCAGCTTAAAATTAGTAGTATCAAACTGAGGATTGGATTCATACCATTTAAAACTTGCATCGGTAATCTCGCGAATAATAGTCACGGCATTATTGACCTTGGCATTTTCATTTGCGATGCCGAAAAACCGCATGGAAGCTACCATGATTGAGGCAGTGATGGCCAAAGCCAGCATGAGCTCTAATAAACTAATCCCAGTTTGCACCTTTATAGTAGATTGATTATATTTCATATATCTCTATTTACCATATTGCTGTATAAATTACATGATGCCATAAGCTTAGCACACAATCTTAACAAAAATTTAAGTTGCTACACTTTTTGCCAATTATAGTCTATATAATAGATAGGTCTATAAATAAAGGAAATATATGCGCGTACTACTTGTTGAAGATGACGAACTATTAGGCGATGGTGCACGGGCGGGCTTACTACAAGTGGGCTATAGTGTGGATTGGCTTAAGGATGGGCTAGCTGCAAAACACGCCTTAGAAACAGAAACCTTTGATATTATTGTGTTGGATTTAGGTCTGCCTAAACTGGCCGGGCTTGAGCTGCTGCGTCACATCAGAGCACAAGGAGTTGCTACTCCCGTTATTATTTTAACGGCTCGTGAATCGGTAGAGGATAAGATAAAAGGCTTAGATGCTGGTGCCGATGATTATATCAGTAAGCCATTTGATTTAGATGAGCTATATGCTCGCATTCGTGCTCTTTTACGCCGCCGCAGCAACCGCGCCCAACCGATTATTGCCTTTGCCAATTTGGAACTTGATCCTGCGTCACATACGGTTAAATGTGATAATGAGTTAGTTAGCCTGCCACGCCGTGAGTTTGCCTTATTACATAAATTGCTAGAAAATGCCGGGCAAGTTTTATCGCGCGACCAACTGATGCAAAGTCTTTATAGTTGGGATGAAGAAGTCGATAGCAATACCTTAGAGGTACATATCCATAATTTGCGAAAAAAACTAGATGCAGATTATATCCGAACCATTCGCGGCGTAGGTTACATGGTAGAAAAACGCTAATGTTGCTTTCCATTCGTAAATTTTTACTGATCAATTTATTCATGGCAGTGATCATTATTTCATCATTGACCATTGTAGGTAGCTATTATTTAGCCCATAAAGATATCCGGCGTTATATGGATTCTCTCTTGGTGCAGGCTACCTTAATTTGCCAAGGACTCATCAATAAAGACGTCAGCGATGAACATTTAGATGAAATTCAACAGCAGCTTGATGCAATTCCCGCGCAGATTAGCCACTTCACTAGCCAAATTGCTAACAACTCTCTTAAGAGCCATTATTCAAACCGCTTTCAATTTCAAGTATGGGATAAAAACGGCAAAGTACTATTACACTCAGCCAATGCACCTAAAGATAAACTTTACAGTCCCGAAGATGGTTTTAGTAACCAATTTATTGATGGTGAAAGATGGCGGGTTTTTACCATTCATGATAATCAACTAGGCATCGTTATTGTGGCCGCGGAACCTTTTGTCATACGCGATGAATTAGGCAACCGTATTGCGCGTGACGATCTTTATATCATGTTGCTAACCTACCCCATTTCTGGCGTTTTAATTTGGTTTATTATTGGTCTTGGGCTAAGAAGTATCCGGCGGGTAGCGGATGAAATAGCGCATAGAGAATCTAATTACTTAGAACCGGTTGATTTACAATCGGTTCCGGTGGAAATTAAGCCCTTGGTTAATGAGCTGAATAAACTTTTTTATAGGCTAAATCAAGCCCTAGAAAGAGAAAAACGCTTTGCAGCCGATGCCGCGCATGAATTAAAAACGCCTTTAGCTGCGCTACGTACTCAAACCCAAGTGGCCTTAAGAACCACTCATGAACAAGAACGCAATACAGCCTTACACAATCTAATTACTGGCGTTGATAGATGTACTCACGTGGTACAACAATTACTCACTTTGAGTCGTTTATTGCCCGAAGAAAATACCTTAGAAGATATAAAAAAGGTTAATTTGCCCGCACTTGCCGCCGAAATCATTGCTCAACTAGTCCCCGCCGCCCTTGAAAAAAATATTGAGGTGGCCCTTATCAATCGTAAACAAGTCATAATTATAGAAGGCAATGCCATCGCTTTAGGTATCTTAATCCGTAATTTAGTAGATAACGCTATTCGCTATACCCCTAATAATGGCAAGGTCAAAATTTATATCACTATGACGCGTAATCACGTCAATTTAAGAGTCACCGATAACGGCCCTGGTATCCCACCCGAACTACGTGGCCGAGTATTTGAACGCTTTTATAGGGTTTTAGGAAATCAAAGCACGGGTAGTGGTCTTGGCATGGCCATTGTGCAGCAAATAGCGCTCTTACATAAAGCTAAGGTAAAGCTAGCCACGCCTAAAAATGGCAAAGGATTAGAAGTAAAAGTGATGTTTCCAAAATCTTTAAGTTGTAAATAGTCCTTACCATAATGACTATAACTATTAGGGATATTGTTAAACCCTAGCTTATCTATGCAGTTGCTTTTTATCGATAAGCTAGATTCAAACCGGCAAAAATACCAGAGACTTTTTAAGAATGATTTACCTTAAACAGCAAACAAGCTTGGATAAATCTTTTTAGCACGGCTGTTTGATATTTTTCTTTATGCAGTAAAATAGAAAAATCTCGGGTTAATTTTAAAAAGGGGGTTTTCAATTCAACTAATTGACCACTTTTTAGGGATTCTGTGACAGCAATTTTTGCAATACAGCTAATGGCTAAACCCGAGTGTACCACTTGTTTAACTGCCTCGATAGAACCTAACTCTAAAAAAGGGATGACTTTTTTAGGAAAAGCCGATTCAAATCGTTGCCTGGTGCCTGAACCTATTTCACGCAAAACCCATCGAGCTTGTTCTAGATCATTAGCCGTAAGTTTAGCTTTCTTGGCAAGCTGATGTTCCGCTGCCGCTATGATAATGAGTTTATCCTGACGCCAAGGAATAAGCTCTAACTCTTCTCTATTACAATCCCCCTCGATCAAACCTATATCTATATTAAAATTTAATAACTGTTTGACTATTTGCTCCGTATTAGCCACTTGCAAGTTCACTTTTATACGGGGCTGTTCGAGCACAAAATTACCCACAATATGTGGCATTAAGTAATTACCAATGGTGGTACTTGCACCAACGACTAGCTCCCCTGCTAGCCATTGGCTATTAGTTTCTAACATAACCTCCTGAATATTCGTTGCTTGAGCTATAAGATTTATTGCCATAGGCAATAACACTCTTCCTCGTTCATTCAAGTTTAGGCGTTTACCACTACGATCAAATAAAATGCCATTGAGTTGCGATTCTAGGGCGGCTAAGGCCATACTACAAGCTGACTGAGATAAACCTAGCACTTGTGCGGCTTGACTCATATTGCCTAACTTGGCAATTTTTAAAAAAATTTCTATTTGCTTAAGAGAAATACGCATAAAATCTATCTCAAATTAATCTATTTCACCAGTTTCGCACTTAATAGACTCTTACGAAACTCATATTTATGAGTAAACTATCTTATCCCCCCCTATAGATTTTAGGCTAAATAATCATTATTGATTAAATCTATTTGCCAAGCCTACCCTTTACATAGTTATAATAAGCTCTTCAATTTTTTATTAAATATTGACCCTATGCAGTCCGCGATTTCAGCATTATTAGCTAAGTTCGATTCAAATCAGCTGATTGTAACGGCCAATCGCCGCTTAGCGCGCTATTTCTCTGAACAATATGCGATTTATAAAGCCCAGCAAGGCCATAGGGTTTGGCAAACTCCCGACATCATTCCCTATCAAGCCTGGTTAACTCGTTCCCATCAAATAGCCGTAGATAACGGCTTAATAGCCCCAGAACTTCTGCTTAATGAATATCAAGAATTAAATATCTGGGAACAGATCATTATTGAATCAACCCCCGATAAGCCTCTCTTACAAACGCATACTACGGCAATAGCAATTAAACAGGCCTGGCAATTGCTATGGGAATGGCAATGTTCCTTAAAACACCCAAGCTTTCAAAGTAGTGAAGATAGTATTGCCTTTCAGAACTGGGCAAGTCAATTTGAGCAATATCTTGCGCAAAAAAATGGATTAGATTGTAGCCGTTTACCCGAACGTTTATATCAGGTTTTTCAGCAGAATCCTTTCTTAATACCAACCCGTATGCTCTGGCTAGGATTTTTAGAGTTGACCCCTCAGCAACAAAAGTTACTTAAGCTTTTTACCATTCAGGGCTGCCAATATGAGGTTATTCAACCCGAAGGTAAATCGGCTGCAATTTATCAAATCAATTATCCCGATCGGCCTGCTGAAATACGTAATATGGCACGGTGGGCCAAACAGTTAGCAAATTCACCAGAAAACCGCATTGGTTGCATAATTCCCGAATTAAGCACGCTTAGAGCGGATATAATACGCATTTTTAGTGAAATTTTTGAGCCTAGACTGTTACTCGATCCTAGCCATGCCAATACTCATTTACCTTTTAATATTTCTGCCGGCTTAAATTTAATTCAATATCCACTCATTCACGCGGCTCTCACAGCCCTAAAGCTTAATCAAGCTTATATACCAGCCACCCTTGTTAGCTATCTCCTACGCTCTCCCTTTTTTGGGAAACCGGCCGAGTTATTTATTCACATACGGCTACAAGGCTATTTAAACCAATTTGGGGAACATACCTTAAGCCGCGCACAACTACTTAACTGGTTAAAATCCCAAACTCTAAAATGCCAATGGTTAACTAATTTAACCCAATTATTGATTTGGCTATCTGAGCAGCCATTACAGCAATCCCCTAGCGCCTGGGTACAGTCATTTAGCCAACAACTTGCTATGTTGGGATGGCCAGGAGAACGTGGTTTAAACAGTGAGGAATACCAACTCTTGCAAAAATGGCAGGAGCTACTACGGCAATTTGCCAGTTTTGATTATCTTACTTCAAACCTTAGTACAGCTAAAGCCTTGCAAAAATTACAAAATATAGTGGCAATGACCATCTTTCAGCCTGAATCGCCCGAAAGTAACGTACAAATTTTAGGTTCGCTTGAAGCTGTTGGCCAACACTTTACCCATTTGTGGATCATGGGTCTACATGACAGAAACTGGCCTACAAGGCCCGCGCCTAATCCCTTTTTACCCTTATCATTGCAGCGTGAACAACAACTACCTCACGCAAACTCTAATCGGGAAACGGAATTTTGTATCAAGCTACTTACACACTATTATCAAAGTAGTCGGTTTATCCTGGTAAGCTATCCCCAAAACGATGCCGAACAAGTGTTAAGGCCCAGTAGATTAATCGAACACTTACCCCAAGCCAACCCGGCAGAGCTGTCGCAAGTGGAAGATATACAACTAGCAAAATTAATCTATAGCCATGCAGCGCTAGAATCCATTGAGCTGCTTAACGCTCCAGCAATTACCGAAACTGAAATGATTAAGGGTGGCTCAGGTATTTTTAAAAGCCAAGCAGTTTGCGGTTTTAAAGCCTTTGCCGAATATAGGCTGGGGGCAAAAACTATAGAATCCTTAGAATTTGGCCTGGCTGCAACCGAACGCGGAACCTTGTTGCATCAATGTTTAGAAACCATTTGGCAAAAGCTTGGTACTCAACAACGCCTGCAAGAATTAACCGAGGAGCAATGTCTAGCGCTTATCAGTCAAGCCATATCCAGTGCCTTAACTCTTTTACAGAAACAACGAGAAGGTCTACTAGCTAAACGTCTTTTGCAGCTTGAAACCCAAAGGCTCACTAAATTATTGTTAGCCTGGCTTAATATCGAGAAGCAGAGGAGCACCTTTGAGGTCATTGCTTTGGAACAACGCACCGAGGTTACGGTAGGTAAAATCCCTCTCACCCTTAAAATTGATAGAATTGATAAACTGGCAAATAATGAATATGCCATTATTGATTATAAAACCGGTAAGGCTAAAATAAATTGGGATACCGAATATTTAACGGAACCTCAGCTCCCGCTTTATTGTATTAGCAGCTCATATCCTATTGCAGCCATCACCTTAGCTCAAGTGCGTAATGACGAAATGAAATTTCATGGTTTAACCCATACCGATGGCTTGTTTCCTCAACTTAAGGTTTATAATAATTGGCAGGCTTTGCAAGCTAA
>JAQSXL010000034.1 GCA_029256685.1 Gammaproteobacteria bacterium
AATGAAACAGGGTTTCATCGGCATCAAATAAAATCCACTCATAAATCTTCATCGAATTTAGTTCTCCTTTATATCATAGGCCTCTTTCACTCAATTAGGCCTTGTAATTGTAGCTCATCCAGCATTATCTGAGCTACTAGTGAACATTTCAACTTATCCTTATGATTTAACCAAATAACTTCCTCAATTTCGGCACTCGCTTTTATTGCACCACTAAACTCTGCAGAATAAGCACTTATTTTAGCCAATAACCCAGCCGGTTTTTCATGGGATATATTAACTTAATTGCACAATTATAAACAATAAACCTTAAGTTTTTATTAAATGATGATTGATATTTCGCAAGAACTTATGCAAGGGTCTTAGACGATTGGGTGCAATTCGAACCCACAATCATAGGTAATTTTAACAGTACTAACCATTTTATTAATTTGCTATTTACCACTAACCGTTGTTAATAACTCATGAAGCCGCTCGGCCATACTATAAGAGGCCTGTACCATATAAAGAGTTTACTTAATTTGTCATAATTAAGTTCAATGGAAAACTAAACTTGTTAAGTTATTTTTTTTAAGATACGATGCTGAACTTAGGTGATTGGGAGCGCCTATACTCACAAAAGATGTTATCATCCCTATCCATAAAGCTTAATAAACATAAAGACTTCATTTTTTGGTAAGCGGCAGAGTGAGTTACCTGCTTAAAAAATAAAAGAGGTTTTTTTATGTCTATACCTGCTAAATTTCCCATTCAAGAAGCTAAAATTCGTGCCCATTTACTGCACAAAGCGGTTAAACAGCTGTTAACTAATGCAGATAATTTCTCTTCTCAAGCTTATGAGTTAGCTAAGCGTTTTCAAAAACTGCCTTTTTGGTCTGATAGTTCTCTTGCAGAAATCGCAAGCCAACTTTACTCCATACAACGTAAGCATTGCTTGGAAGTGATTGCCTTAGAACAGGGTTACCAAAACTGGCCTCAGCTACTTAACAGGGCTAAAAACCAAACCGAAACCAGACTATATAAGCAAGGCGTAGGCTCAAGTCTCAATATTTGGTATGCCGATTATGCTAAGGCTAAAAAGCATCTTGTTAACGATCCTAACGCTTATTTATTAGTTTATCAGCAGCACTATTTTATCTGTACGGCCGAACATATAGCCGCCTTAGGCTTTGATCCCGCCGATCCCGATTGGGAAAAAATTGGACGCGATTGGGCACAGCCGCAAGATGCAAAAGCCCATGCGAGGCTTAGCAGCAAACTCAAATAAAATTTTACATTCTGCATTAATTTAAAATAGGTAGGCAACTAGCCTACCTTTGGCAAAATAATTAACCTTGAAAAAATTCAAACTACTTCATTCATCAATGGCTATAAAAATTTACCTTAATTTTAGTAAGTTCTTAGCTATTAGCCGCTTTAAATAGCTTTTTTATTATAATAATGCCGCACAACATTTTTTATATTTCTTGCCGCTTCCACAAAAACAAGCATCGTTGCGCCCCATTTTTAGGGTGCCAGGTTTCCCGGCCGTATAATACCAGCGGCCCTCTATTTTACGAAACTCACTCAGCTCATGCATGATTTCTGGCTTACCCATTAACTGATAACGCGCAATAAATTCTACCTGGCCTATCTCATCACATTCTTGACCTAATCGAGTAGCAAGAATGGTTAAACCTTGCCAATCCGATTGCTCGGCAAAATGCTTGGCTTCTTTATGATCAAATTGTTGCAAAGATTCACCTAACATGGTCTGTTGAATATATTCCATTTTAGCCTGGCTATAAGCACTATAACGCGAACGCATTAACGCTTCAGCCGTTTGTGGAAAATGATTTTGCTCAATAAAATGGCCACAACATTGCCAATAATTTATTTTCGAACCACAAGGGCAAGTTTTTTCAATAGTCATGGTTCACACTATTTTTATAAAGTTTTATCATACATAACCGACAAAAAGGCAACCCAGCTACCTTAAAATGTAATTAAGTTAACTAACCCAAGTTTTGGCTAAGCCACCTTTTTATGTCAATATTTAAATTATTACTTAATAGCGGAAGTCTTTAAATTAAAAATTTACGTCAAAGGTTTTTATAAAAACGCGTAATCACCGTATTATACAGTGTACCTAGGGTTCGTTTTCTATGGGTTGTAATAACAATGGGCGAGGTTTTAGTAGATTTAGTTAAAGGCTTCAGTTGAGCACCTAACTGAGAAATATGCCGCTGATAACTCATGGTTTCCCTCCTTGATTTTAAAGTGGCATCCCAAAAGCATAAGTAACAACTTTATAGATATACGCTTGTTTCACCGGCTTGTCAATTATGAAACGACAATAGCCGGGGCATTTTTGGATAAAGCTTAAAATGCCACGATAAGGTACAATTATTTTATAAATTAGATCAGCTAAATAGAGGTAAACATGACCACTTGGATTAACGTAGCAAAATTGGAAGAATTTCCCGCTGATACCCGCCGTATTATCAACGTAGATGGGCAGGCCATCATCATTTTTAACCTGGCGGGTCATTTTTATGCCATAGAAGATCGCTGTAGCCATGATGATAGCCCCTTACATGAGGGTGAGCTTGAAGGCGATGAGATTATTTGTCCTTGGCACGGAGCACGATTTTGCCTTAAGACCGGCGAGGTTACCGAACCTCCGGCTTATGAAGATATTCAAACTTTTCCGGTCCGCATAGAAAATGGCTTAGTTCAGGTTAAAATTGATTAACAAACGAAGTATAGACACTTTATCCGGTAACTATGTTAATATTTCCCCCTTTTCATTAAAAGGAAACTATCATGATTATTATTGAAACGAATTACGGTACCCTCAAACTTGAACTTGATCATAAAAATACACCCAAGACCGCAGAAAACTTTGAAAATTATGTTAAAAGCGGTTTTTACGATGGCACCATTTTTCATAGGGTCATTAACAACTTCATGATTCAAGGCGGTGGCTTTGAACCAGGCATGAAACAAAAATCCACCCAAAATCCCATTGAAAATGAAGCAGACAAAGGTGAGTCTAATAAAACCGGCACCATTGCCATGGCGCGCACCTCAGATCCCCATTCGGCCACTGCGCAGTTTTTTATTAATGTGAAAGACAATGATTTTTTAAATCACAAAGCCAAAACACCTGATGGTTGGGGTTATTGTGTATTTGGTAAAGTGGTAGAAGGCATGGAAGTAGTCGATAAGATTAAAGCGGTACCTACCACTTATCGCATGGGGCATCAAGATGTACCCACCGATGATGTAGTTATCACTAAGGTAAAAATTGCAGAGGAATAATTTGCTAATTAGCAAATTCTATTAAATCAACCCCATTAAATTTTTTAACGATTAGATTCATGAATAAACAAGAACTTATCAATTATATTCATCAACGTTGGGATGACTCTATACTTGAGGAACTTATCAAGTTCATCCGGATTCCCAATAAATCCCCTCAATTTGATCCTAATTGGCAACAGCATGGTTATATGGACGAGGCTGTTGACTTAGTTGTTGGATGGTGCGAACAACAAATTATTCCTGGTTTAAAACTGGAAGTAGTTCGCTTGGAAAACCGCACCCCGGTCATTTATATTGACATTCCTGGCCAAGTTGATCAAACCATCTTGTTATATGGTCACATCGATAAACAACCCGAAATGGATGGTTGGGAACCGGATTTAGGCCCGTGGAAACCCGTATTACGCGGTGATAAATTATATGGTCGAGGTGGCGCCGATGATGGTTATGCGGTTTATGCTGCTCTCACCGCTATTCAAGCCCTACAACAGCAAAAAATACCGCATGCCCGTTGCATCGTTTTACTAGAAGCCAGTGAAGAAAGTGGTAGTTATGACCTACCCTTTTACGTTGAGCATCTCAAAAAACAAATCGGTAATCCAGATTTAGTCATTTGCTTAGATTCGGGTTGTGGCAATTACGAGCAGCTCTGGCTCACCACCTCGCTACGTGGTTTAATCGGCGGTACTTTAAAAGTACAAGTTGCGACGGCAGGGGTTCATTCGGGTGCGGCCGGCGGTGTTTTGCCTTCCAGTTTTCGGATTATTCGCCAATTATTAGAGCGGATTGAAAACTCCAATACGGGTGAAATCTTGTTGAAAGAATTACAAGTAGAAATTCCTCAGCAACGTATTGAACAGGCAGAACAAGCCGCTGAAATTCTTGGCAGTGGCATTTATGAAGCCTATCCCTTTGCGTCAGGCGTTAAACCGGCAAGCCAAGCCTTGACCGAACTCATGTTAAATCGCTCCTGGCGTCCTAGTTTAGCTATCACTGGTGCCGACGGCCTGCCAAAAATTCCAGATGCCGGTAATACCTTACGGCCTTTTACCGCCTTAAAGCTTGCCTTACGAGTCCCTCCTACCTGCAATACCGAACAAGCAGCCCAAGTATTAAAGCAAACTTTAGAATCCGATCCACCTTATGATGCAAAAGTGACCTTTACGCTTGATCCGCCGGGAGCAGGCTGGAATGCTCCTGAACTGAAAACCTGGTTAGAAAAAGCCTGTGATGAAGCTTCACTAAGCTTCTATCAAAAACCAGCGGCCTATCTAAGTGAAGGAGGCACCATACCCTTTATGGGGATGTTAGCCGAGAAATTTCCAGCCGCACAGTTTATGGTAGTCGGAGTATTAGGACCATTATCCAATGCTCATGGGCCTAATGAGTTTTTACATATTCCCATGGCAAAAAAACTGACTTGCTGTGTGGCACAAATTATTGCGGAGCATTATAAAAACCTATAGTGATTAGGAAGGCAAATATATAATCAAAGGAGTATTACCATGACTTCAGCCATTCAGCAGTTTTTTACTTCACCGGCTTATGCGGTAGTAGGGGCATCTAGTAATCGTACAAAATATGGTAATAAGGTATTGCGCTGTTATATGCAACATCACTACACCGTTTATCCAGTCAATCCAAACGAACCGGTCATTGAAGGCCTAAATACTATGGCTAGCATCACCGATTTACCCGATAACGTATACAGTATTTCGGTGATCACGCCACCGCCCATTACCGAAAAAATCATTAAACAGGCCATTGCAAAAAACATCCAGCACATTTGGATCCAACCCGGGGCAGAAAGCGCTACTGCCATTCAAGATTGTAAGATGCATGGTATTGAGGTAATAGCGGGCGGTCCTTGCATTCTCGTACAGCTGGGTTTTAAAGAAACTTCTGCTTAGGGATAGAACCTAGCTTAGACATCTTAAAAAAACATGCTAGACTTAAATTAATATTTATTTAAAAAAAAAAGGAAGGCCATATGTTTAACTCACAGAAGTTCGATGATATCGCTAAGAAACTCACCGACATGGTTCCCGATCGGATCAAAGGCCTAAGTGATGATTTGCAAAAAAATTTTCGCAGTGTACTACAGAGTAGCTTTAGCAAAATGGACTTGGTAACCCGCGAAGAATTTGATGTACAAGCTAAAGTATTAGCAAAAACTCGGGCAAAGTTAGATGAACTAGAACAAAAAATGGCTGTTTTAGAAACTCAACTAGCGCCTAGTACTGTAGTAACTACGCTTAAAACTACTAGCCGTAGTAAAAAGAAAATTGATTTAAGCGAAGATGATTCCGTTCTCTAAATAATAGACCTACTGTAATTGCTTCTAAGTGATAGAACCAAAATCGGTATAATCCTAGCAGCAGCGCGGGTAATTAAAGTTTAAGATACATCTTATCTTGCCAAAACCATTATCCGCCTCATGTTTCCTTATTACCAAAATCTTGCCGGGCTACATTCACTATCTGAACTTGCTTGACCAAGAACCAAACCTTACCTAAAATAGACATATACCATTTTTGGTAATAAAAAATGAATCTCGCTATTGTTTATTGTAGAGCCTGCTGCGGCATTCAAGCCCCACTGGTTAACGTTGAAGTTCACATTTCTAATGGCTTACCCAGTTTTTCCATCGTTGGTCTTGCCAATACCGCGGTAAAAGAAAGTAAAGAAAGGGTGCGTAGCGCCTTACTAAATACGCATTTTGAGTTTCCAGCCAAACGCATCACGGTAAACTTAGCCCCGGCTGACTTACCTAAAGACGGTGGCCGTTTTGATCTTGCTATTGCGGTAGGTATCTTAGCCGCTTCGGGTCAAATTCCCTTAGAGCCGCTACAGCATTATGAGTTTTGTGCCGAGTTAGCCCTTTCCGGAAAATTAAGACAGGTAAAAGGTATCTTGCCCTTCGCTATCCAAACTCGTAACGCCATGCGCAAGCTAGTTATTGCCCAAAACAGTATAGCCGAAGCCACCCTCGTACAGAATGTAGAGATTTTTCCAGCAGAGCACCTATTAGAGATTTGTGCCCACTTAAGTGGTAATAAATTATTAACTCCAGCTAAGGTGCCAATAGTACAGCACTTAGCAAAGGACTTAGATTTTGCCGAAGTTAAAGGCCAACCACAAGCCCGTCGCGTCATGGAAATCGTTGCAGCAGGCGGACATAGCTTATTAATGACAGGGCCTCCGGGTACAGGCAAAACCATGCTTGCCAGTCGCTTACCTAGCATTTTACCAGAGCTTAGCGATGACGAGGCGCTTGAAACTGCCGCCATTGCCTCCATTAGCTCTCAAGGTTTTGAACCCATTCAATGGCGCCAAAGACCCTTCCGTACCCCACATCATACGGCTTCTAATCCTGCCCTGGTTGGTGGCAGTAATCCGCCACGTCCCGGCGAAATTTCATTAGCTCATAATGGGATATTATTTTTAGACGAGTTGCCCGAATTTAACCGCCGGGTGTTAGAAACCCTTAGAGAACCTTTAGAAACTGGCCAAATCATCATTTCCCGAGCTGGTTACCAAGCCGTTTTTCCAGCCTGCTTTCAATTAATAGCGGCGATGAATCCTTGCCCCTGTGGCTATCTTACCGATCCTAATAAGGATTGCAGCTGTACGCCAACTCAAATTCAGTGCTACCGCTCAAGAATATCGGGCCCAATTTTAGATCGCATTGACCTGCATATTGAAGTTCCCAGTTTACCAAAGAATACCTTATTCACACACGAAGTTACTCCCATGGAAACCAGCTTAGCGATCAGGAAACGGGTGATGATAGCCAGAGAAAAACAATTGCAGCGCTGTAATAAAATTAATGCTCGGTTAACTAATCCAGACATTCATCGCTTCTGTATTCTACAAAAATCCGATCAGTTGCTATTAGAGCAAGCCATTCAACGACTGAACCTTTCCGCCCGGGCATTTTACCGAATCTTAAAGGTCGCACGAACTATAGCGGACTTACAAGATAGTAAAATGATTAACACCCACCATTTAACAGAAGCCTTAAGTTATCGATGCACACCAGGGATAGCTAGCTCATGCTAGCATTTAAATAATCTTCCATTGCCAAGGCATAGGGGTATAAGCCAACCTTGTTTTTCAAGGATGAAAAACTATAGAGCGTACAAGGAGGTATTCACAGCGTGTTGGCATTACCCCTATGCCTTGGCAATGGAAGATTTATTAATACTTATAGGACAAAGGCATCTCATTAAATTAGCCAAGCAAAACCAATTAACGTCCAATCAAGCTATAAAATATGATATACTAGCTGAGTATTTGGTAACCTTGGAGAGCATAATCATGAATACAACAAAGGCTCTAATTATTGCCATCAGCAGTCTGACCATTATCTTAAGCGCCTATGCTTCAACCCCTAGTAAAATCGATACCCCGCTGTTTATCATTCGGATTACTTCAAAACAACCTCAAGACATTGAAGGTTCCTATTTAGCCATTACCAACAACGATTCAAAATTAATCCAAATCCATCAGAAAACTCCCTTTGAAGTACAGGTTACAGCTAAAGCAATCAATGCTATCATTCGCACAGAACCGCAAAATGGCTTTCTTAATGTACAACTTCTACAACTAGAAAACGGCAAAGAGCAACCCTTAGTTGAAGGTAAAGGTCATGCCATTATTATTAATAACCGTTCCTCCGAATGCAAAAATGCTTTTATTGTCGCCCGTTAATTTAGCTAGCCTTATCAAGAGCTAAGTATAAAAGACTGTTATTGCTTATTCGGTATCGGTTAATTTATTCGTTAAGGTAGTTATCTTAGCAAAGTTTATTTTTTAAATAATTCATAGGTAGCGGTACCTTTATCTACTCACAGTTTCTGTGGATAACTTTGTGAACAAGCCTTAATAGGCTTTATAGAATGGGATTCGCAGCGGCTGTATAAAAATTAGCCACTGTTTTGACAAATGGTTTAACTAACTAAAATCCAAGCTTTTTTTCTGCCTCAGGTTTTAGAAAATTAACGATTAATTGTGTTCTATCAAAAGTCAAGAGGCTGTTGATAAAAAATTTAAATTGCTATTTTTTATGTGGTGTACTATGAGCACAGTCTTATTCCATTTGCCCTCTTGACAAGTAACGTAAAAATCATCTACTCACAATTTCTGTGGATAACTCTGTTAGCAAGTTATTATAAGCAATGTTTCCGTACGCTAAACGCCTCTGTTTAAAATTTGTACAAGCCCCATCTTTCAGTTAATCTTTTGCTAGGGTCTGTTGCATTTCTACCTCAGTCTAACAAAATGTTCACAGACTCCTGTGAAATTTTAAATTTATTAACTAACCTAAATTTTGGCTAAGCTTACTGAAGTTCAAAAAGATTAGTCAACCGTGAATAAGTAAGCCTTTTGCCGCAAGGATGTCGGGCGCCGTGCAACGGCGACGGAGCCTACAGAAAGGTATTGACGGCGCGTTTACGTTTCTCCGCTTGACTCATTTAACATACAGCTTGCTTAGCCAACTCAGAGAGAGTTGTGGTCCAAAACCCGAACGTCCCAGGCTAGTGGCGCTGGGAATCGACATCGAGCCGGTGCCGGTGACAGGGTTTGCAGCGAATTTTTCGCCAATGCCGCGGAGAGGGCCCCACCACCTTTAGGTAGCTGAATCGCAGAGACGCCTGTGTCGGAGTGAAGAGACGCTGATTCGCCTTTACTCAGCGTCGGACGTTGTAAGCCTTCGAACTTCATCACGTATCATCCCGCTCCGAGCTCGATGACCACGGACGCAGGTCCGTGTGCCTCTGTTGAGGCCAGGCTTTAGTCGTTCTTTTCGCCAAGTCGGAGAACTCTGTGTTTGAGAGTGCACCGCATTGGAGCAGGTAGTAGCGCCGAATGACGCCAAGCATCGTGGGTTCAGTAAGTACCGCAAACTGTGTCATACATAACACATCAACCCTCCCTTTGCCGGTTAGGCGCGCATGTACGTTGCAAAGCTGTTAGATATCGGTGAAACCCTAGGTGATTGCGAAGTACTTCGCTTTCTTATACTCTACAATTATGATACACAATCACAATAGTTCTATCAATCAGGACCTGCCTCAGATTTATTTATGGCCTAATGTAAGCAAAAGATTATTCATATCGCTTATATCGACCTGGAAAACCTCAACAAAACGGTTTTATAAGAAGATTTAATGGCTCGTTATGGTGCGGCAATCCTGCGAAGACGGGGCCTTTTTGGCCTGCTATCTGATGTCAAAGAGGTAGTAAACATCAGCTCCAAAAATGCAAGACCCCCAGGCACTAGGTAGCCGAGGGTCTTTACTCTACATCGGAAACCTTTTTATGACGACGCTTTTCTCGCCTGAGATAATTCACCACGTAATACGACAGAGCCTTTAAGTTTTTCCGAATGAATTAATTATACCATGCCCCTCAACGTCCCCCAACGTTCGTCAAGAAACAGTTTTGTCCAGCAGCCTTTCTGCTTATTGTATTAAGCGGCCTTAATCCTTTCTCCGTCACGCTGTTTACACTTAACATCGCTTGTTCACCATCAGTCCAATCCAGCGCGGCCATCAAGTCCTTATGACCATTTGCTGAGTTAGCATTTAACATGAAAAATTTATAAATCAGAATAAACAAGTTGCTGGATATTTTGCTCATGCTCGAGAAGCATGGCTTCCAATTTCAAGCATAGCTTTTGGGCGTCATTTTCATAACTTACGCCGTCTTTGGGAAAGTTAATTTTATAAGCCAAGGCTTGCTTAACATCGGCCAAAGCAGGTAAAAATTGATTGCTTAAGGCATAAGACGCGGCCCTTTGGTAATAAGCCTTTGCATCTTCTGGGTAAGCATTGAGTATTTTATTACAATAGTTAATGGCTTTAGTTAAGTCCTGTGACTTTTGATATAAGGTGATCAGCCTGTATAAGGTTATCTTTTTAGTTACGGCATCTTCCTGGATATCAAATTTAAGTCGCATTTCTCCGGCAGCATAATCGGAAATAATAGCATTCCATCCAGTATTATCGTCGCTTATATTATTTTTTGTTAGCGGTTCTTCGTTGCAGCGGGCTCGTTGAATATAGTAATGACCCGGTTTAATTTTAATCAATTCAATTTGATGCTTAAGATAATCATGTAATTCCGTATATTGGTTCTTATTTAGGGACAATTGATATTTCTCAAGCTCGGTTAAAATTTTTTGGTATCGCTTAATAGTCATATTGAGTTTTTCCCTAGAATTTTCAATTTCACTAACTGCTTCATAGAAATCGAGCATGGTTTTAGTCTGTACTGACTTAGCCTTCGATAATACTTTGGGTGGTTCGCTTGCTACAATAGGCTGGTTTTTTTTACGCTTTTTTTTCTTATTAGACGAGTTATCTGCCTGAATAGTCGGCGGGTTAACCGATTTTGCCGGCTTCTTTGGTGCGAGCGAATTTACAATAGTTTCGATTGGTTTTGTATTAGCCGATAAAGTTGAAGATTCCACCGTTTGAAAAGCATGGCGGTTTTTATCTTGCAGCAAACTATCGCGAAGCGACTTATCTCGCAGATTTTTTCTAAATTCAGTCAATCTATTGTGAAAATATTCATCGCTTGCCAACGCTGCTATATAACCATGTGGCTTAAAAAACATGGCTTTCTGTGTAGCGCGATTATACAAAGGTTTATTATTCATGCTTTTCCCCGCTAATTTTAATAGATTATACTGCTAAATAAAATTTTGTTTAATTTTTTCGTGCCGTGTTAATCATCGCTAGCCAGCAAGGCTCAGGCATATGAATTTAGGTCAGATGCCGCCAATCAACGCTTTGGCTTAAAGTGGTACATCATCACGATTTTTTTGTTAAACTAACTCCGGTTCTGATGCTACTTTTAGAGACAAAGTAGTCAATTTATCAGATTCTCTCTCTTTTTAATGCCTGAGCCCTGGGCAAGTCATTGCATTTCGTTATATAAGCTAGTTTAATAGTTAAAGTCACTAAAAACGGAGGGAATGCATTACTTTTAATTAGATTCCGTCCCTAAGGCTGCAAAAACAGCAAAATCGCTCTAAAAACTGATTGTATGGATACTTCACGATATGAGGCTTCGTGTATCATCGCAATGTAAACTTAATCCCTAGCATATTTTTGAAGGAGTACATGACATGCCAAAACTTACATCATCCGCCAATCCTCCTGAAGAATTTATCTGCTCAATTACTCAAGACATTATGTCAGAGCCTGTTGCCACATCTGATGGACAAATATACGAGCGCAATGCTATAGAAGAATGGTTAAAACATAACGATAAAAGCCCACTTACCAATCTCAAGCTAGCCCATAAAAATCTTATACCTATCCCCTTGGTTAAAAATCAGATACAAGGGTTCCTGCAAAAAAATAAGATTTGCACAAAACAAGAATTTTTATTTGCTGTTGCGACGGGTATTACAGCAGAGGTCGAAAAGTTAAACTACTTAGCTAAGCATTTAAAAGGCAAGTCATCACCATCGGCCTTATTCATTGCAGTTAACAAGGGCCATGTTGATATGGTCGATTATTTGCTCGAGCAAGGCGCTGATCCTAATGAATCTAATGTTTTTTCTGGCTGGACACTGCTACAAGCAGCCATCGCTAAAAGTTATACTGAAAATATTAGTATAGATTCGTCTAGTCTCAATAATTTTTTTGATATGCCTTGTAGCGAGCAAGCGGAAAAGCTTCATGAAAAAGAAGTTAAGATAGAAGCTCATACTTCCAATGAACATATAGAGATCGCTAGACTCCTTTTGGAAAAGGGTGCAGATCCCAACGCGTTTGATTTTGGGGAAGATGAGGAATTTCCTATTATCATGGCGGCTCACCGTGGATTAATCGATATTGTGAATCAATTAATTCTGCATAAAGCTGATCTTGAAGTTTTTGATTGTAATGCAGGTTGTACAGCATTACATTGCGCCGCTGCTCAAGGTCATCTCGATATAGTAAATTTACTGCTCAAGCATGCACCACAGCTTATGGATTTTACAGACATGGATGGAGATACCCCCTTACATCGGGCAGCTAAATATGGCCACCTGAATGTGGTTATCACTTTATTATCCGAAGGCGCAGACCATAAATGCTTAAATAAAGCCAATAAAACACCGGCTCAAATGGCATTAGCTGCGGGGAAAAAAGAGGTTGCTGACGCAATATCCTTCATGCGTCAAGCCATGAAGCGAGTGATGCTGAAAAGTGCCAATAAGATCGAGAAACTGGAAAATTTAGTTCAACAACAGCAACAAGAAATCAGCCAATTGAAAGAACAACTACAACTAGTAGTAAATCATTTAGAGCTCAATGAAATCAAACCCAAAGATAATTACTCACCTAGCCTATTTTGAAGAGAAAGTCGGTTTAGCAGAAATTTTCCTTAGCCTTTTTAGAGTTTTGAGAAGCAGTCGGCAAGCCGGCTGCCTCTGATACTCGCTAGGATAAATTCAGAAGAGCTAAAAGAAGAACGCCTGTCGTTTTAGCCGTTGAGTTGAGTGCTTATTCTTGAATTAACCAACGGATACGCAGCACTTCTGCATGAATGCCTTGCTGCTTAAAAAATTCCAACCATTTTAGCTGTTGCGCCGAGAGGTGATCGTTCGGTGATTTTACCTCGATAAATGCATAATCTTTTTCATTCCAGCTCATTAAATCGGGAAACCCACAACTGTTATGGCGCCAGTCCTTAGCCATTTCGATTAAAACCGCGGCGAGCTGAGCTACCGATACGTGCCGATAGCAAGCAACGATAGCATCCCACAACCCGTCGTACCAGCTGATGATAGGATTAGCTATACCAAATAGCGTGTTGTAGCTGAGTTGCAGTTGATTCAAACAATGGTTTTTATCGACGAGTAAATCAAGCCTAGTAAGCAAGGCTTGCTGCCTGGCTGTAAAAAAATTGGGCAGATAAAGGTCAGAGGGCGCCGTTTGTAATGGGCTGTGCAAAATATTTAGTTTAGGATCAAAGATGATGTCCCAAAACAATAGCCCAAATAAAGCCCGCCAAACATAGTTTTCGGTATACAATGCCTGATTACCCTGCCGCTGTAAGTAAACGATGGCAGCTTGTTCGGGTTTCGTTTGCGGTGCAAAGGCTAATTTCACTATTTGCGTATTAGCTAGATAAGCGGTGGTTGAGCGACGTATCGTCGATGAATTTAGTTTTTGTTTAAAATCCTTGGCAAAGTAGTACTCATCGGCATTTTTTGCTACTTGAATCAATCGTTCACACAGTTGTTTCGCCCGCTCCACTTGACCTAATCTATTGAGTAGTCTAATTTGGCGTTCCAACGAGGGTGGGTGCTCTGTCAAGGCATAGATGGTTAAAGCCTGCTCGGCTAAGTTAGCCTTTTCTAAATAGCCCGCCAGCCGTAAAATCAGCTTAGTCATGCTAGGCTGAGCTTCCGGGGCTAAACTTAGATGTGCATCATGCCAGTTTTGGAACCATTGATAACTTGCAATTGGCTTATCAATCGATTGGTAAACTTTAAATTCCTGTAAAGCCAATTGCACGGCTAAGCAATCCTCCGCTACCCGACGCTCGGCATAACGCGGGGTAAAGCTTGTTGGCGCAAACGACTGTAGCTTGACATGACCGAGATCGCGCACCACAAATCGCGTCATATCGGCTCGTAAAGAGCCAAAAAATAGAAACCGTAACATCTGGATCTCGGCCTGATAAAGCGGCGTTAATAATAAAACGTGCCGATTGATAGTTTGTAGCCAGTTAGTTATTGGAATTTCGGTCGTTATTTTAAAATTTATTTCGGCTTTAGAAAGACTTTTAGCCAGCGTTAAACCACTCTGTTGGGCGAAACCGATGAGCTCCGTTTTAGTAAAAATAGCTAACAACTGCTCGATTTCCACCGTAGCTGTTGGAGTAACCCAACTGACAAATTTATTAGCGATTAACTCCGCTACAGCTTGTTCTAAATTTATGATTTCGGCATAACCAAGCTCGGTTAATTTAAAATATCGGATACGACGGTTAATCAACCTTACAAATAAACAGCGCGCATCGATAGACAGCTCAGTAAATTTTTTAAGCAATGAGCGTTCAGTTTCTATTAATAAAAATTCATAGTGCCGCTGTACAAAATCGAGCAAATATTGCCAGTGCTCAAGGTAGTAGGTCGGTGCTAAAACGATGGGCTGTTCGTCATTCATAGCTTAATAGGTAAAAGTCTTATGTTATTTGCTCTCTTGACAAGTAGTGAAAAAATAAACTACTCACAATTTCTGTGGATAAGTCTGTTTAAAAGTTAATTTTACTACGTTTTTATTACCAAGCCAGCCCCTGTACAAAATTTTTACAATTTTTTTAACTAACAGCATCATTCTAACTGACTAGCTAAAACAACGGTTACTTCACATTGCGAAGGTTAGGCTTATACCTCATAGTCAAAGATGTCCGAATACATATAGGCTTTAGGTAGACCGTGTATTTGAAAAGCTCTTAATGCCGCATAAACCATT
>JAQSXL010000198.1 GCA_029256685.1 Gammaproteobacteria bacterium
CTAACACCGCAAAATAAGCAAAAAAACCAATGGGTGCATAATACATGATGAAGGCTGTGGCCTTCATAGAAATTTCTGTGCCAGCTTGTAAGAACTTGGCAAATAGTTTGCCTTTTTCACCAGAGCTAATGGTTGCTATACCCATAAGTGCTGCAAAGAAAATGAGAGCCAGCATATTATCGCGGGAAAATAATTTGATAAAATCTGAAACGGTAAAAATATTGACAATTTGTTCGGCAAGACTCACGTGATGCAGTTGTTCGGATAGAGGTAATTGTAAAAAAACGCCTTGGCCAGGTGGGTAGAGTTTAACGATGATGAGCATAAATACGGCTGCAATGATCCCCGTAAACAAGAAGGTGCCTAGCATAGCGGTGATGACTTTACCGACTCGTTTTAGTTCCCCGATACCGGCAATAGCTGAAGAGACGCTAAAAAATACCAGGGGCACCACCACCGTGAACATTAAATTTAAAAATATATCACCAAGTGGTTTTAATTTAACTGCGCTTGGACCTAGTTTATAGCCCGTTAAGGCGCCTAGAAAAATGGCAAACAATAAAATGAGCAGAAATCGATATGCTTGAGTCTTTTTATAAAGGGTTACTAAAAACATGGCCGCCTAAGATTTGTTAGATTATGAAATGATGTTGCTACAAACTACTAAATTGCTTGGATAACGTCAATTAAAGATAGGAAGATTATTAAGAAGTGAGCGTTTTTTGACCTGGCCGATTTCTTTTAAGGTGAAAGAGTAGCCCCTTAATGAAACCTTAGCCCTGCTACCCTGAAAAAAACTAAGTTTTATTTAGAAAAATGGCCTGGGGTCAAAGACGCCTGTTATATCGACTATTTTTTGATTCTTGATCCTAAAAAGATCGACTACATCTAAATTAAGATTGTTTTTAAAATGCATCCGATAAAAAACCAAGGCTAAATCTTTGTCTGGGTCATATGATTTAGCAATGATTGTAATACCGCTAGCACCTTGGGTCTGTTCTAAGGGCGCATTTTTAGCAAAAATCTCCATTTCTTGCAAAAATTGTTGTTTAGTTCTGCTACCTTTTATCTCGTTCTTCATGGGGCCATGATTTTGATATTCATCGGCAAAAATATCGGGATCAAAATTTGTCTTAAAACCATCAAAATATTTGTCTATGAGTTCCCAGATTTGTTCTATGGATTTCTTCATAATATATTTCCTTTCTTATCTACAAGCTATGCAGTAAAAATAGAGAATAAATGGGGCTCTATGCTGTTAACTGTTGACCATTTCAGCGCGATATACAACCCTATGTGTCTTTACGTCTATCAATGACTCTTTGCACAACAAGAAGCGGGGGCTAATCAATAAGCTTAACGCTTTCAGTGAGCAATTTGAGAACAGGAGTTTGCTAACTGGCTGGCTATAAATTCGATAAAGTAGTTTACCGCTGGAACTAAACCTCGGCGCGATGGATAAACAATGTAAAGCTTGGCGCCAGGTAACGACCAATCGGTTAATAGTCTTTGTAATTGGCCTTGTTGAATTTCTTGCTTGCAGATTTCTCCAGGTAGGGCTGTTATGCCAAGACCCTCTAAAGCGGCCTGCTTTAATACCGTCCATTCATTGGACTCTAACACGGGATTATAGGCAAGATTGCATTTAACGCCATCCTTTTTAGTAAAATGCCAGCTGTATAAGCCATCGCTGCGGGTTTTAGCCAGACTAGTAATGGCATTTAACTCACTTGGAATTTTTGGATAACCCGTTTTATTGAGTAATTCTGGACTGGCTACCAAATATAATGCGCTTTCTCCCAAACTTCTAACCACCAGATTAGAATCTTCTAGCCTATCGGCCTGAAAACGAATAGCCACATCAAAACCCTCGGCAATTAAATCAACTCGTCTATCGGTTGCCGTCAGCGAAATTTGTACCTCCGGGTAGGTTTTCATAAAGTGGATAATAAAAAAGCCTAACGAAGTTTGAGCAAATAATGCAGGGCAGGTAACCCTAATTCGCCCGCGTGGTTTAAGCTGTGCTTGTTCAGCGGCTTGTTGTGCCGCCTGAGCCTCATTCACCATTGCCCTACAGTGTTGATAAAAAATCTGCCCAATATTGGTTAACATTAACCTGCGAGTTGAGCGATGCAGTAATCGTACCCCTAATTGTGCTTCAAGCAGGGCAATTCGACGGCTAATCCGCGATTTAGTAATACCAATACTTTGACTTGCAGCAGTAAAACTGCCCTTATCTACCACTAGTGTAAAAAAATATAAATCGTTTAAATCTTGGATGGCCATTTCATCTTCCACATAATTGTTATCTTAAATGAAACAATAATTCTCATTTTAGCTATCTAATATTTTATTGTTAACGATATTAAGATAAATAATACCAAATATTTATTTTAATAAGGAACTCGCTTATGAAATTATTACATATTGATTCCAGTATTCTAGGTTCGGATTCTATTTCTCGCCAACTAAGCCAAGCCGTGGTTGAACAATGGATAAACGCCTATCCCAATGTGGAAGTGATATATCGGGATCTAAATGAGCAGCCTCCACGGCATTTATCGGCCGAAATTTTACAGGCTGGAATCTTGCAGCCCAGCCAATTAAATAGCTTACAGCGCAAGGAGGCAGCACTGTCCAAGCAATTTATCGAAGAGTTTTTATCGGCTAATGTATTGGTACTCGGTGCGCCCATGTATAATTTCTCCATACCTTCACAACTCAAGGCTTGGGTGGATCGCGTTCTAGTGAGAGGTCTAACTTTTAAATATACCGAGCAAGGCCCCGTGGGGCTAGCAGGCAATAAATCCGTGATCATTGCCTCTTCGCGAGGTAACATTTACGCTGAAAGCTCGGCTAACTATACTCAGGATCACCAAGAAACTTATTTAAAGACTATCCTAAATTTCGTTGGAATCACCGATATAACGGTCATACGTGCCGAGGGGCTTAATATCAATAGTGCTGTTCGGGAGCAGGCCTTGTTATCTGCACAATTTCATATCAATCAATTAACGAAAAACGCGGCCTAATGCAAATTGATTGAATAGAACTCTTGCATAACCTACAGTGGTGAGACAAGGTCGTAGAAAAAAGTAGGCGAAAAAGCGCAGTGTATAAGACATACATGAGCATTTTGAGTCTACTTTTT
>JAQSXL010000035.1 GCA_029256685.1 Gammaproteobacteria bacterium
TCATTTCGACGCTTTTAATGGGCTACAACTCATGTTCTCCCAGTTTGGTATTACATTTACCCAGCAGGATTACCAAGAGTATCAGTTGATAAACCAAGCTTTATGGGTAGATTATCAGCAGGGAATTATCATAGCCCAGCAATTGCAACACCAGCGCTTCCACACTTGGGCCAATAAACTACAGATTCCGGCTCAGGCCTTAAACAGTGCTTTTCTGGCTGTCATGGCCGAGATTTGTATGCCACTAGCGGGGGCCATCAATCTGCTAGATGCTCTGAGGGGTAAGGCCAAACTAGGTATTATTACCAACGGGTTTACCGAATTGCAGCAGGCTAGGCTTAAACGTACCGGACTTAGCAATCACTTTGATTTAATCGTGATCTCAGAGCAAGTGGGTGTTGCCAAACCTCATAGGGATATTTTTGAGCATGCGCTTTCCCTCATGGGTAACCCGGGCCGCGAGAAGGTATTGATGGTAGGGGATAATCCAGACACCGATATTTTGGGTGGGCTCAATGTGGGGCTGGATACCTGCTGGCTTAATGTGGATAACAAATCCGTTCCAGAAGGTATTTCACCCCATTATCAGGTGTCTTCTTTGACAGAACTCCAAAACTTATTGTTGGCCGGGCAGGATTCTTTTGCTTCTTAGTGGTAATAGAAGTTCCATAAGCCTTGACTCATAGCTAATAGCAACACGCATGAATACCTCCTTGTAGCTCTGGGTTTTATATCCTATAAAACAAGGTTGCTTTATAGCCATGAGTCAAGGCTTATGGAAGAAGGTTTAATGGGGTTGGTATTATTTTAAAATTTATTTAAATGAGCCCCAATTCTACTCTAGCCGCTTCGGTCATACGCTCTTGGGTCCACGCTGGTTCCCATACCAATTCTACCGCGGCATCGGAAATACCTTCCACTGCACGGACTTTCTCCGCTACTATCCCGGGGAAGGTGCCTGCCACAGGACAGCCGGGCGCGGTTAGAGTCATATCGATAAACGCCTGTTTGTTTTCATCAATCCGTACCTTATAAATTAAACCTAAATCATAGATATTCACCGGAATTTCTGGGTCGTAAACCGTACGCAAGGCTGCAATCACGTCGGCTTCTAATGAGCCGGGCTCGGCCGTTGGATTGCTAGGTGTGGTTTGTTCGTCATTCAATTCTGGTTGGTCAAGGAAACTTTGTGTAGTTAAGTCCATAATTTTCTCACTCTGTACTAGCAGCAATGACTTGATTGGTTAAGGCACTGTGTAAAGTATGCCAAGCTAAGGTTGCGCATTTTACTCGGGCCGGGAATTCTTTAACCCCTGCCAATACCACTAATTTGCCTAATCTATCCCAGTCGGTTGCTTCATCCTTTGTTAACAAACCATGTACGGTGTTGAACAAGGCTTCTGCTTGCTGAATGGTTTTACCCTTTAAGGCTTCGGTCATTAATGAGGCGGATGCGGTGGAAATGGCACAGCCCGAGCCTTCAAAGCTCACTTCTTGGATAACATCTTCCGCTATTTTTAAAAATAAATTGAGTTGATCGCCACACAGGGGATTATAACCCTCCGCATATTTGTTGGCATCCTGCATTTTGTGAAAATTGCGTGGATTGCGATTATGGTCAATAATGACTTCTTGATAAAGTTCACGTAAATCGGACATTAGCCAAAAACCTCTTTTACTTCATATAGCGCTCTTATTAAGCAATCAATTTCTTGTCTAGTATTATAAAATGCCAAGGATGCTCTGGCTGTTGCAGATACTTTAAAGTGTTGCATGAGCGGCATGGCGCAGTGGTGACCTGCGCGAATTGCAATGCCCTTGCTATCTAAAATGGTACCAATATCATGGGGGTGAATTTTATCCAGTACAAACGAAATAATACTGGCTTTATGTTCTGCCGTACCAATAATCCGCAAACCAGGAATTTCGCTCAAGGCCTGAGTAGCATAAGCTAATAGCTCTTGTTCATAGGCTTGGGTATTAGCTACCCCAACTTTTGTTAAATAATCCAGAGCTGTAGCAAAACCTATGGCACCTGCAATATTAGGCGTTCCCGCCTCAAATTTAAAAGGTGGTCGATTATAGCTTGATTTCTCAAAGCTTACACTGCTAATCATATCGCCGCCGCCTTGATAAGGAGGCAGCTTTTCTAACCACTGCGCTTTAGCATATAAGGCCCCTATGCCGGTTGGACCAAACACTTTATGACCAGACAAGGTATAAAAATCACAATCTAAGGCCTGCACATCAATAGGCATATGGGGCGCTGCTTGGGCACCATCAACCAGTACGGGTACCTGATTAGCATGAGCGATTTTAATCATATCTTCTACTGGGTTAATAGTCCCTATGGCATTAGAAATATGCCCAACAGCCAGGAGTTTGGTGCGTTTATTGATGAGCGCGATTACATCGTCTAGGTTAATTTCACCTGCCTCATTAATGGGGATAACCCGCAGCTTAGCGCCGGTTTGTTCACAAACCAGTTGCCAAGGTACAATATTGGCATGATGCTCCAGTTCGGTCAGTAAAATCTCATCACCTGCCTGTAAGTGGCTGCGGCCGTAACTTTGCGCCACTAAGTTGATGGCCTCCGTGGTGCCGCGTACAAATACAATTTCCTCGGTATGCGCCGCATTGATAAAGTTTTTTACGGTGGTTCTGGCATTTTCATAGGCATGGGTAGCTCGTTCACTTAAGGCGTGTACGCCGCGGTGTACATTAGCGTTTGCATGCGTGTAATAATGTACCAGAGCATCGATAACCACTTGAGGTTTTTGGGTGGTGGCTGCATTATCTAAGTAAATTAAAGGTTTATCTTTAATAGCTTGCTGTAAAATAGGGAAGTCCGCGCGGTAAGTGCTTATGTCCATTACAACATCTCCAGAATGGTTGGGTCTTGGGCTAACTGTTGGATAATGCAATGACGTAAGTAATTACGTAGCTGGATTTGATTGACAAATTCCAGCAACTCATTAGCAAAAGCAAAGGTTAGGATGCTGCGAGCAGTTTGTTCATTTAAACCACGCGAGCGTAAATAAAAGAGTTCGCTAGCATTCAATTGACCAACTGTTGCACCGTGGGCACATTTAACATCATCGGCATAGATCTCTAGTTGTGGCTTGGTGTCAATCTCGGCTTGCTCCGATAACAGCAAGTTTTTATTGGTTTGGGCCGCATTAATTTTCTGTGCATCTTGCCTAACTAATACTCTGCCATTAAAAACTGCACGGCCTTGCTCATCGATTATACCTTTATAAAGTTCACGGCTGCTGCCATAAGCCTGAGCATGGTCAATACTGGTGTGATGGTCAATATGTTGTTTGCCTTTAGCCAGATAAAGGCCGTTAAGTTCACTGCTTACATATTCTGCTGTCTGTACGATATCGCTATCGCTGCGAATCAACCGTCCACCTAAGGCAAAGGAGTGAGAATTCAATTGACTATGCGCACCTTGTTGTACACTTAAGGTTCCCGTGTGGTAAGCCGACTGACTTTCCTGTAGTAATTTAAAGTGTTCAACCTGGGCATGGTCTTCTACGTGTATTTCGGTAAGGGTATTGGTCCAATAATTCGTGCTACCTATGCCGATATAGTTTTCGATTAGCGTGAGCTTGCTATGGGTATCGGCTATCACTAAATTGCGTAGCTGATAGGTAGTTGGTAGCTCTTGTTCGGTACTTAAAAATATTAGTTGGATAGGTTTAGTAAGCTTGATATTAGCCGGTACGTGTAAAAAGTAACCCGTTTGCATATGGGCTGTGTTTAATGCACTAAGCCCATGTTTTGCCGTGGCCGCTATTTTGGTTAAATGGGCTTGCACAAGAGCAGGCTGTTGAGTTAAAGCCTCGGTTAATTCACAGAGAATTACGCCGGCCGGTAAACCCGATAATTCAGCTAATTCGGTTTGATATTGACCATTAACAAATACCAATAAATAGCTATCTAAATTAGGAATTAAATGTTCGGCAATCTGTTCAGCCGATACTTGAGTTCTAGTGGGTAAATAATAAACCTGTTCGGCTAACGGGGTTATTTTGGTATATTTCCAATCTTCTTGCCTAGTGGTTGGAAAACCATGTTTTACAAAGTGTTGTAAAGCGTTTTGGCGAATTTGTTGTAGCCAAAGCTGTTCCCCAGCGGGGACTGGGTTATTTTGTAGATTAAATGGGGTAGCATGCTGTTGCATTGTAGGTAAAGTGTTCATAATCACTATGCGCGAGCCTCGGTTAACCAACCATAACCCTGTTGTTCCAATTCTAGCGCTAAATTTTTATCGCCCGATTTAATAATTTGGCCACCGGATAATACATGGACGAAATCGGGTACGATATAGTCAAGTAGACGCTGATAGTGAGTGACCAATACAATGGCACGCTCCGGGCTACGTAGGGCATTAACCCCGTCCGCCACAATTTTTAAGGCATCAATGTCTAACCCTGAATCTGTTTCATCCAATAAGGCGAGTTTAGGTTCTAACAGTAGCATTTGTAATACTTCATTACGTTTTTTCTCACCGCCAGAGAAGCCTTCATTAACCGAACGGTATAAAAAATCGGGATTCATTTTTACTTGCTGCATTTTGTCTTTAACTTGCTGTAATAAATCGATTGCATCAAGTTTGGCTAAACCGCGCGCGGCACGCACATTATTAAGCGCCGCCTTGAGAAAATTAATATTACTCACGCCAGGAATTTCCACGGGGTATTGAAAAGCTAAAAAAATACCCGCCCGGGCACGTTCCTCGGGAGCCATGTTCAATAAATCTTGGTCCTCAAATCTTACTTCACCTTGAGTAATTTGATACTCTTCCCGCCCCACTAAAACATTGGCTAAGGTACTCTTACCAGAGCCGTTAGGGCCCATAATGGCATGCACTTCCCCAGGATTAACTTGCAAGTTAATTCCTTTTAAAATAGCTTTATCATCGATATTGGCATGTAAATTTTTAATGGTTAACATTCACTCTTTCTCATCTTTTGATATTTGTTAAATTGGCAAGTATTATTTTATTCATTTTTTCAAAAACAAGTTATTAAGAGTAAGGGGTTATAGCATAAGCAAACTCTATGCAGTAGGGAAACTGCATCGAAGCGTACAAGGATGTATTCACAGCGGGTTTGCGCTGCTATGACCCCTTACTCTTATAACTTTCTCTTATCCCACCGAGCCTTCTAAACTGATCCCCAATAATTTCTGCGCTTCCACGGCAAACTCCATGGGTAACTCTTTTAGCACTTCCTTACAAAAACCATTCACGATCATAGAAACCGCATCCTCAATCCCCATCCCACGCTGGCGGCAATAAAATAATTGATCCTCGCTAATCTTAGAGGTGGAGGCTTCATGCTCAATTTGTGCCGTTGGATTTTTTACTTCAATATAAGGAAAAGTATGAGCCCCACAACGGCTACCTAATAATAGTGAATCGCATTGGGTATAGTTACGGGCATGCTGGGCATTTTTGAGCACCTTGACTAAACCTCGGTAACTATTTTGGCCGTGACCTGCCGAAATACCCTTAGAAATAATGGTGCTACGGGTATTTTTGCCAATATGGATCATCTTGGTGCCGGTGTCGGCTTGTTGGAGGTTATTGGTTAGGGCTACCGAGTAGAATTCGCCAATGGTATTGTCGGCCTCTAAAATGACACTGGGGTATTTCCAGGTGATAGCCGAGCCAGTCTCTACTTGGGTCCAGGAAATTTTGGCTTGTTTGCCACGGCAAATGCCACGCTTGGTCACAAAATTGTAAATCCCACCGCGGCCCTCTTTATCACCGGGGTACCAATTTTGTACGGTGGAGTATTTAATTTGCGCATTTTCTAGTGCTATTAATTCAACGACGGCGGCGTGGAGCTGGTTTTCATCTCGCATCGGCGCGGTGCAGCCTTCTAAATAACTCACATAGCTACCTTCTTCGGCAACAATTAAGGTTCTTTCAAATTGGCCGCTGGATTTGGCATTGATCCTAAAGTAAGTGGAAAGCTCCATGGGACACCGTACCCCTTTAGGGATATAGCAAAATGAGCCATCGCTAAATACTGCGGCGTTTAAGGCGGCAAAAAAGTTATCGGTATGCGGAACTACGGTGCCTAAGTATTTTTTGACTAATTCGGGATGTTCTTGTAAGGCCTCAGAAAAGGAACAAAAAATAACCCCTTTTTCGGCCAACTTGCTTTTAAAAGTGGTAGCAACCGATACGCTATCAAAAACCGCATCAACGGCTATCCCGGCTAACATTTCTTGCTCTTTCAAGGGAATGCCTAACTTCTCATAAGTTCTAAGCAATTCGGGATCGACCTCATCCAAGCTTTTGGGGGCGTCCTTTTTAAATTTTGGAGCAGAGTAATAGGTGATTGCCTGATAGTCTATGGGTTCAATCTTTAATTTTGCCCAATCGGGTGGTGTCATGGTTAGCCAATGTCTATAGGCCTTTAAGCGATATTCCAACATGAATTCGGGTTCATTTTTTTTAGCCGAAATGGTGCGAACAACCTCTTCGTTAAGGCCTGGAGGTAAGGTATCGGTTTCAATATCCGTCACAAACCCATGTTGATATTCTTGTGATAATAAATTAGTCAGCTGTGGTTGAGTGGCTGCCATTATTTAAACTCCATTACATTCTTTACCATCCTCATTTACACCTAGGTAAATTCCGATGACTGTGAATGTATTCTTTTATTTTTTAAAATACGATCGTGAGCGTGCTTAAGGCGTTGCTTCTCATCGGCTAAATCAGCAAGAGAAATAGTTTCTAACGCATCGTAAACAACCTGGTTAATCAAACGCCAATTGTTGCGGATAGCACAAATAAGTTCTAGTGAACATTCACTGACCGCACTACTACAATCGGTTAGCGCGATATTGCCATCAAGGGCCGCGATAATCTCCACCACATTAATATAGTGTGGTTCACGTGCCATACTATAACCGCCTTGAGCCCCTCTAGCCGAGGCAAGTAAACCGGCTTGGGTCAGTAATTTTAATATTTTACTGGCCATAGGCAAGGTAATCTGCGTATGAGCTGCAATGGTTTTAGCCGTATGCGGTTCATCGGGGTGTTTTGCCATATAGGTCATTAAAACGGTGCCATAATCCGCAAGCTTGCTAATACGTAACATTCATAGCCCTACAACACCTGAATTTATATAGTACTATATTAGTTCTATTTGACCTTGATTGCAATTGTTAAAGGTGAAGCGTTACACTGGATTTAAGCTTGGCCTGGTTTAAAATAACTCTCTTTTTAGTAGCCATTTTTATTTAGGAAAGATCCATGGGTATTGAAGGGCGATTGATAGCAACCCGCATGAATATATCCCTATAGCTTAAGGTTTTATATCCTATAAAACAAAGTTGCTATCAATCGCCCTTCAATACCTATGGAGCTTTGATTAAGCGGAAGGGTATAATATTTTTCTCCTTGTCATAAAAAACAAGAAATTAAAGTTTACGATTAGAAAAAATGGAAATCCTATGAGTTTAAGCGAGATTTTACTGATTTTGTTAGTGGCCCTCATTGTATTAGGTCCAAAACGTTTACCCGAAGTTGCTTATTGGTTGGGGAGATGCATGCAGTGGTTTAATGCCTTGCGCTGCAAATTACAAACGGAATTTAATAACCAAGTTAAAGTGGCAGAACTAAAACATAATGAAACTAAGGCAGCCGCGGCCGAGCAACACAATGAATTACACAAGCGACGGGCAGCGCAAAATTCTGACTCTTCGGAGTCTTCATGAGTGAGCTTATCAATTCTAATTTTGTAACTTATTTGATTGAGCTACGCCGTCGTCTGTTGCAATATTTAATGGTATTACTCGTGGTTTTTATTGGCTTATATTTTTTTGCCGATAAGCTTTATCAGCTGTTAGCTATCCCCCTATTAAACCAGTTGCCCTATACCAGTCATTTAATTGCTACCCATATCGCCGCCCCTTTTTTTGTGCCATTAAAGTTTGTTGCTTTTTTGGCTCTATTTTTGACCGTTCCAGGGTTGCTATATCATCTATGGGCTTTTACCGCTCCGGCTCTTTATCAACATGAAAGACGTTGGTTATGGTTATTGTTGGTGGCAAGTAGTGGTTTATTTTATCTAGGAATAGCCTTTGCATTTTTTGTGGTCTTTCCCTTGATGTTTAAATTCTTCGTCATGATAGCGCCGCAAGGGGTTGTTGTGATGCCCGATATGGCCAGTTATCTAGATTTTGCTTTGAAGTTGTTTTTTGCCTTTGGAATAGCCTTTCAAGTGCCAGTTTTAACGGTAATGAGTATAAAATTGGGCTGGGTAACCGCGGAAC
Source organism: Gammaproteobacteria bacterium (assembly GCA_029256685.1). GTDB lineage: Bacteria > Pseudomonadota > Gammaproteobacteria > JAQSXL01 > JAQSXL01 > JAQSXL01. The sequence continues at coordinate 8,302 of JAQSXL010000035.1, forward strand.
AACTCGAGCAAAAACGTCCTTATATTATTGTGTTAGCCTTTGTGCTGGGGATGTTACTAACCCCTCCCGATGTGCTTTCGCAAGTGTTGCTAGCCTTGCCTATGTGGGGGTTATTTGAAATAGGGCTTGTTATATGCAAACACATGACAAAAAATAATAAATGAAGGACTACGGGGGGAGTCGGCAACCGGCTTAGACTAGATTGCCCAAAACTTGGGCTTACTGGCGAAACCAGGATGGCTGAGTCTTTGCAAGAAGGCGACAGGACCCTTTCTTCTAACCTGAAAACTTTTGGTTAGGTACTTAATTAACCGACCACGATAGGCGGCTCGGTGCAGTCGGCCAAATGGTTAAAATCCCGCTCCAGGGCCGCATAGTCGTTGTTCCACAGTAGCAGGCCGCCCGCGTAGTCGATGAGACTGGTCGGTGCCGGCAGTTCCGTGCCTATGTCTACCTTCCAAAATTGCTCGTGCGGACTGGTGATAGCCAGCGGCTTAAAACCGGCAACCCGGCCGGCGCGATAGGGAAACCAAACCCACGCCGCATAAGCTTCTGGTTGTTGTATGGAGGTTAAATCAATATCCAACCCCAATTGCAGGCGAAAATGTAGCTCTTCCAAGTTGATGTTAAACCGTTTTTCATAGGTCTGTACAACCATGCCACCGGGCGAACGGCAGGCCAATTCTACAAAGACCAGTTGCTGATTATTTCTAACAAACAGCTCTAAGTGAATCACCCCATCCGGTAAGGGTTGCATAGTTTGCAACACGCTTGCATTGAACTGCAAGATACGTTGCACTAGATCGCTGTTTTGCGGTAACGTCAGGGTTCCCAGGGGTTTGCCCAGGGTGAAGTCGAAACAAGGATACATATACCTGCAAGCGTGCGCAAATACGATTTGTCCCTGACTAATAATTGATTCACAGCAGTATAGGCTACCCACTATGAACTCATCTATCTCAAAGTTACTCTGGTCTCTATGCGCATGGCACCAGGCGGCAAGCTCCGTGAAATCGTCGATTTTAGCCGTGTGCATACTGGCGGCACCGTCTATGGGTTTGATAAACAGCGGCAGCGTTAGGTTTTGCTTAATGCCGGCTAGATAATTGATAGGATCGGCTTGATAGCCGTCGGGATCAAAGACTAGGTGTTTAGGAATAGTCAGGTCGGTATTAGCAAGCCGCTGCTTCATCTCGAACTTATCTATAAAACGTCCGGTATCGATAGGCTTTGCTCCTGGAATGGCAAAGTCCTCGCGCAGTTGTGCGGCGAGTTTAAGGCAAGTCTCGTCGTGCGTTGCAATCCGCTGGATCTGGTGTTGAGTTGCTATAAGTTCTGCAATCACCGCGCCGACTGTTTGATGGTCAAACGCGTCTAAACAGATGACCTCGGCAAAACACCGGCGCTGCTCTAATGGCAGGGCCGTGTATGTCTCTTGCCTCACGATCAGGATCAATTTGGCTGCTATGTCTTGGCTGATATTGGACCAATTGCTGCGAAATAACACTATGTTTTGTAATACCAGATAGCAGGGTATTGCCCCGTTATCGTCAGTGTGTGCCTGAAATTCAGCCATATATCTTATCCTTTCATAACGGTGGACTTTAAAAGATTATCGATAATAGTCAATATCTTCGATGATAGTAAATTGAATCCGCAAAAATTTTAGCTAATAGCATATATAATATTCCTAGTTTAGCAATGTAGTTAGCCAAGAAATAGATACTGTCAGAATCGCTAATTTTTGTTAAGATTAGGGTAATCTTTTGAATATGATTATTCTATGCAAACGTCATCTACTAACAGGCATTACACCCATTGGGATCGGTTGTTGTTACAAGCCGATCAAACCCTGCGTACTTTATTGGCAAATTACCCAACGTCCGATCGGCCGAATCCGACTAACGAATTAACCGAGACAGCGTTAACCGATAAAGAACGTCAACATGCGGCGGGTCTAATGCGGGTCAATCACGTGGGTGAAATTTGTGCCCAAGCCCTTTATCAAGGCCAAGCCATTACGGCACGAACCCCTGAAATACGGGATAGTATGCAAGAAGCGGCTACCGAGGAATTTGACCACCTAGCCTGGTGTAAAACGCGTTTAGAGGAATTAGAGAGTCGTCCTAGTTATTTAAATCCCTTGTGGTACAGTGGGTCATTGGCGTTGGGTATTTTGGCTGGTATAGCCGGAGACAAATGGAACCTGGGTTTTTTAGCGGAAACGGAACGTCAGGTAGTGAAGCATTTGGAGCATCATTTGGGTGAGCTACCCAGCGCAGATTTAAAAAGCCGGGCCATCGTGGCGCAAATGCGGGAAGACGAGTGCAAACACGCCGAACAAGCGGTGGTAAATGGTGCGGTTGAACTGCCATGGTCTATAAAAAAACTCATGGCAGCTATGTCTAAAGTCATGACCACGCTTGCCTATAGAATTTAATAGGCAGCTTGTATGACCGACCCAAACTATACCATGCGGAATACGCCTTCATAAAGATCTTGGGTTTGGTCAGCGTCATTGGCTTCCATACCATAAGTCGCTATGGGAGACTCGTGTGGCGGGAGATTCTGGGGTCTGGACTGTTTTAGCCAGGATTCTATCATACCCGCCACTTTGCTACATTGCTGGAAAGTAAATCGACCGTCGAAAAACAGCGTGCTTGCGCTATCTAAAATAGCGGCAACGATACTCATCCCCAAGATGGTTTTTGAATCAAAGCTTTTAAATGACTCCAAAATATCTTGGCTGGCAAGAAAATTAAGCACGCCATCTTGAGAAGAACCATAAATAGCAATGGCAGCCCCGAAAACAACCCCAATATATTTGATTAAATCTAAATCCTTATCTAAACAATTAGCCAGGTTGCTAACAGTAAAAAACCGCTGGGGATTTTTTAGATTCTGTAAACCCCGCCAAGCCATATTTCCTATGTTTTTAAATACCTCCAAAGCAGAGCTACCCTCCATACTGATATTCTGTAGGGTCTTAAAGATCATATTGGAATATACGATGGTTTCCACCGTTTTGAGACTGCATCCTCTCTTAGTGGCCAATAATTTCAGGCCATAGCTAGTATTGGCAGCATTGATCAAACAGGGTATGCCAATGATGGGAATAGCCAAAGTCTTGCTGACGATGGAGCGTAAGCATAAAGAGTTCGATAAACTTTCTTTAAATTCATTCCAGGATAAACTGGACCAGCGCTTCATTTGATCTTTTATAGCGGCTATAGCGGGTAGACTGGGTAAGGTTTCACTAATATAGGTATACATAGTCGAAAAATTGCAGGCAGCCTCTATGCTCGTAATGACCACCACCAGGGTTGTAAGGGCAGGCGTGGATAAACCATCGATAGTGCCAAATGTTGCAGAGACGCCCTCCCACGTTAAACAACCACCGACTGCGGTCCCATAACATGCTATTGCTCCAACCAGTATAACATCCCTTATCTTGCTCTGGCCCAGTAGTATAGCTCTTAAATTTCGTTGCTCAGGCGTTTGCTCGTTATTTAATTCGGTGTTCTTGTTTGTTAAATAACGCCATACATTTTCGGATTTGTTCCCCAGTTTTTCAAATAAATCGCGGGTAAACTGCCAATCGGTACCAATAGCCATAAGGGCTTTTGTTAAACCTGCGCTTAACATAAGCAAATGCTGTTGGGTTAACGGTAGTTTTTGTTGCTCGGCAAGCTGTTTCATGGCAAAGCTTGCTACCGCGCCATTACCAAGCCCGTTACCAAGTACAAAGGCCGTGGCCAGATAACCTGCGGCTAGATTCAAAGCGGTTCTTTGATTGTCAGGCGCTGTTATAGTCTGCGTAAGTTGATCGTGCTCTATGAATAATAAATCAACATCATCGTTGATGCTCAAGGGATGATGGAAGGGTAAGGAGGTTATTGAAGCGGGTATATCACATGAACCGTAATTTGAAGCTAATTGCAATTTTTGGTTATTAATTTTTATTTATTCCTTCACTTAAACCTAACACAATCTCCATTAAAGCCAGAGCCTAATATGGAGATAACTAAGCTCATGCATATTACTTCATTCCGGTTATTTTGGATAGTTCGAGATTCTGCTACAAAATGGCAATGGATTTATCATGATGAAAGACCTAAGACGGCATTTAAACGGGACCATATCACCTCGGCATACTAAAGTTCTTTTTTAGGTGTCGTTTGCTCATGCTGGGGTAAAGTCCGATACCCTTTGCCTTGGTGTTGTTTTGTTGTAGACTTACTAAACAACCAATTATTAAAACTGTCTATTAACAAAGATAGATTTGCATTGGAGGTATGTTTGGGCTGCTGGTAAGCAGACGTACCAATAGATCTGCTGCCACGCTGTCTTAAGCCCGTCTGATTTTCCTCTGTATAGGCATTTTCATCGATGCTTGGTTCTTCTTCCACTTGAGCTTGTAGCTGCTGTTTAAGCTGCTGAATTTTATTTTGTAATAGTCTGGCTATAGTAGGGTTGTTTGTACTGTTATTTAACTTAAGGTCAATGCCTTGATACCAACCCTTTTCTTCACAAGCCAATGCTAATGCTGAAATACCATCCGATGTCCGGTATTCTAAAAAAGTCAAACCGGCTTTGCCTTGCGCCTTTTCTATTAAGTAGGCGGCAATTTGAGGCCTGTCCCAACGCAGGGCCAGTACCAATAAACTGCCGTAGCCTCTATTCATGCCCCAAGGAACGGCATTGCACTCGTCGCATAATTGTTCAAATAAGGTTAAGGCTAACTCGTCGTCTAAGGTCTGATTCAATAGGATACTCCATAGGCAGGGTTCTATATCGCCATCGATATAGCCATCAAACTCAAGTTTGCGCAATTTTGGCATGCCGCCAGCTTCTCTAATGGATTGTAATAAAGGCGCTAGTTTTTTTAAGTAAGTTTCATTATCGACGTTTTTGCTTTTTTCTAATTTATTACCAAGCTGCTCGTGCAGCATTTCTTGCCTAGAATCATTCGGTGTAAAAAGAGAGGATTGTGATAATGGCATGGTAGGTACCTCATTTGTTATCTTATTGATTATACTCATCTTATCGGCTATTGGAAAATCCTATGTTAAACATTTGCATTAGTTGTCTATCAAATGCTGCTAGCCTAGCTTCAGGCATAGCCATAGTTTTGCTTTCCAATAAAGTCTGTATATTGGCTAATGCCTGACTAATAAATGAAACAGATTCTGGCTAATTTAAATCAAGCCGTTCAATTGCTATTTGTAGAGGATAATTTGTACCTAGCTAGATTTTATGTGAGTGTCGAACAACAATATGAATTTTAATTATGCACTTTGATAATTCAGGTTTAAGTCGCATCGCGACCATGCCGGTATTCCGCCGGCATGGACCTCTGCTAATTATTGTAGTTATTTTAATTGGTTTTTATGGCTTTTAGCCGTTTATCCATCACGGTCTTCATGAGTAAGTCATGTCGATAGTCGGTCTCGGCATCCAACCAATCACCATACATGGGATTAGGCAATAAAATGAATTTTTGACCGAAGGCATCCCGTAGTTTAGTGACTTCCTTATTACGTTTAATTAAGGAGGTTTGATCAAAAACACTGCTTAGATCGGTCAGTTTATCGCCTATGAGCATGATAATTTCGTAAGTGGCACTAATCGTCTGCCTACGGTTCTCTTTGCTTTCATCGGTGGTTTTAAATAATAAATGAGAGTCTTTTAGTTGGGGAAACCCATAGTTCTTCAAGTTTTGTAGGGTTGCTTCTTTTTTATCGATTTTTCTGTTGGTGATATAAAAAATGGTGACACTCTGTGAGGTAGCATAATTTAAAAATTCGAGCGCGCCTGGCAGAGGTTTGGCTTTGGCCTCATTAATCCACTCAAACCACCCTTTGGGATAAGACTGTTTATTGGCAATCATTCTGGCTGCATAGGGTGAGTTATCCAGCAGGGTTTCATCAATGTCCATGACTATAGCGGGTAATTTATTCTTGTTATAAGTTCTGAGCTTTTGCTCCAACTGCCAACGGGCTAAATTAAAGGTTTGATAATACAGGGCCTTGGCTTCGGCAGATTGTTGCCATAGCACCGCGTTTAGGCCTTGCTCCGTGATTCTGGTTACATCTTTTAGGGTATTTTTTTCTATGGGTTTAGCGATGACCGTAAAACTAGCCAAAAGCAGGCCACCTAAGAAAATGGTTTTAATATTTTTGCGGAGCTCAATTGTCATAATGTAGTTAACCTAAAGCTAAGATTGCTACTATCTTACTCATTCTCATTAAGCGGTGTAAAGTGATAGTTGCATCGATTAAACTATATTAAGAATA
>JAQSXL010000199.1 GCA_029256685.1 Gammaproteobacteria bacterium
GCCTAGTGCCACACCAAGTTGTGCCATTTCATGTAAACCTCTTGTTAAAATGGCGCAGCGGGTATTGGCACCATAACCTAAACCATCGGAAATGCCTGCCGCAATTGCTAAAATATTTTTCACAACTCCGCCCAGTTGCACGCCTACCATATCTTGGCTGGGAAATACCCTAAAAATTTGACTATCTAAGCGTTGTTTCAAATCCTTAGCGAATTCCTGATCGTTTGCAGCCAAGGCAATAGCGGTAGGAAGCCCCTGCGCCACCTCTTTAGCAAAAGTAGGACCTGAAAGTACGGCGATTTTCGCCTGTTTACCCAGTACCTCATAAGCCACTTCATGCAGTAGTCGGCTGCTTTTATCCAATCCTTTGGTTGCCCAAGCAATGCGTGCTTCTGCTATCAAATGAGGCTTTAAGCTTACTAAATGATCACCAAAAGCATGGCTGGGAATGGCGATTAAAATATCCTTAACGCCCGATACCGCATCTGCCAGACTATCAAAAACCTGTAGGGAATCCGGAAATGCCACATCCGGCAGATAGATTTCATTGACTCGATTCTCGGCCATTTGCTGAATTTTATCCGTGGCGATATCCCATAAATGAGTAGGGTTACCGTTACGAGCTAAAACAATAGCCAAAGCCGTGCCCCATGAGCCAGCTCCCAAAACTGCGATTGGTGAAGATTGTATTTTCATAGTTGCTCTTAATGGGTTACTGTGCCAGAAGCCTCATTTTCGGTATTTTGTGCTGTCTGAGTTTGCTGCTGTTGTAAATGGTCCATATATAACGCATCAAAATTAACTGGAGCCAAATTAAACTGCGGGAAACTACCACGATTGATAACATCGGCTATCACTTCTCGCACATAAGGAAAAAGTATATTGGGGCAAAAACTACCTAACATGGCTCTTAATTGATCATCTACAAAACCACTTAAAGTGAAAATACCGGCTTGCTTAACTTCAGCGACATAGGCCACTTTATCTTGTAATTTAGCAGTTACGGTAAGTCTAAGCTCGACTTCATAAATATCATTATCTATGGGATTAGCCTGTGTATTTAAATCTATACTCATTTCTGGCTGCCATTCTGCCTTAAAAATTGCTGGGGCATTAGGCGTTTCAAAAGATAAATCTTTAACATAAATCCGCTGAATGACAAATTGGGGTTGATTTTCAGTTTGATTGTTTTCCATATTTATTCCTCTAATTAGCTAGTAACTTATCCAATTCGCCTGCGCGCTCTAGCGCATACAAGTCATCACAGCCACCAACGGGCTGCTCGTTAATAAAAATCTGAGGTACGGTTCGCCGGCCGCTCAATTTAATCATTTCTTCCCGTATAGCCGGCTCCATATCCACCCGTATCTCTTGATAGCTAACTTCTTTGCGATCGAGCAATTGCTTTGCTCTTACACAATACGGACAAATTTCGGTAGTATAAATTTTAATCTTACTCATAAAAATCCTTATTTTGCGATGGGAAGCCCTTCAGCTAACCAAGCCTGCATACCACCGCTTAGCATTGCAACATTGTCAAAACCCTGTTTCTTCAGTTTTAGTGCAATATTATGGGCTTTCTGTCCGGCGGCATCTATAATAATTATTTGTTTATCTTTATATTTTTCTAGCCGCTTTAACTCCGTCAGTAGTTCACTCTCCACAATATTCATGGCCCCTAAAATATGGCTGCGTTGATAATCGTTACGGGCTCTGGTATCTATTAAGATGGCTATTTCATGATTAAGCGCTTGTGTCACTTGCCTAGGTGATAACTTAGCGATTCCACTTAAACGGTAGCGAATTTCATTGGCTATCAGTAATAATAAAATAATAACAAAAGCCGAGGACAACAGCAGATGCTGCTGGAAAAAATTGATATACTCTTGCATGTTTTCCCTTTTTTAGATTTAGTTCTGCCTGGAATTATACACAGTTTTAGCAAGAGTTGAATGCTAAAATTCGCAAGAATTACGTTTACATAAGCTTAGTAGGTTTAATCAAGTAGCTTGCATTATGCGCGTATACGTTCACTCGTATTGATAGGCATATGAGTGGTTTCCAGTACCTGTTTTGCTTCTGGCGGGTTATTACCACCTACAACGGTTTTTAATTCGGCCTGCGGAATTTGATTGTTATCAGCAACTTGTTTGTTTTTAAGTTTTTTACTCATGGTATATTCTCGTTTAGATAAAATAAACCCATATTTATTCTTTAAGTATAGTCCAGCTTATTAAATTTGCTTGAAAAATTAATTTACTAACCTGACAATTACTCGCTTAAAAATTAGGGATACATGCTAATCATGACTCATCAACCTTTGACATTAATCATTTTAGACGGCTGGGGTTATACTGACGCCACTCAACACAATGCCATAGCAGCCGCTAACAAACCCACTTGGGATAAACTTTGGCAATCCTATCCGCACACCCTAATTTCGGGTTCGGGAATTGATGTGGGTCTACCAGCCGGTCAAATGGGTAATTCTGAAGTGGGTCATTTAACCATAGGCGCAGGCCGACTCGTGCCACAAGACTATGCGAGAATTGATAAGGCTATTGCTGATAAGAGCTTCTTTAATAATCCCGTATTACTTCAGGCAGTAATCGATGCGGTTTCTCATGATAAAGCCATCCATATTTTAGGATTGTTATCACCAGGCGGGGTGCATAGCCACGAAGGCCAAATTCAAGCCATGTTAGAACTTGCAGCAAGCCAAGGAGCCAAAAAAATATATCTTCACGCTTTTTTAGATGGCCGGGATACGCCTCCTAAAAGCGCCCTAGCCTCCTTACAAACCCTAGAAGCAAAATGTGCGAGTTTGCAAGTCGGCCAAATCGGCTCAATTATGGGACGCTATTATGCCATGGATAGAGATAACCGCTGGGATCGGGTACAAGCCGCTTATGACTTATTAACTCAGGGTAAGGGATTATATCAGGCTCAAACTGCGGAAGCGGGATTAGAGTTAGCTTATCAACGCGGTGAAACCGACGAATTCGTTAAACCCACGGCTATTTGCACTAATGGTAACAAAATTGAAGATGGCGATACGGTTATTTTTATGAATTTCCGTGCCGATAGGGCAAGACAACTGACCCGTGCCTTTACCGATAAAAACTTTAACCATTTTATTAGA
>JAQSXL010000200.1 GCA_029256685.1 Gammaproteobacteria bacterium
TCAAGCGCGATTTTATGAACGAAAACGAGTTTGTCCTGAAGGATTGGGATAGAAACTTAGATCGGGTATATATGGTAAATTTGGCTAGCGATTTAGCCCGTACTATGCGCTTTAATTCTGACGCAGTAGTAGTGGCTAACTGGCATAATAGGCTGCCGCTAGAAGGATCGAAAAATGCGCCCTACATAAGATTAAGTGAGGCGCAAGCCAAAGAGTTAAAGGAGCAAGCTCAAAAACTAATGCTGGCCAATTTATCTCGTCAATTAGAAGAAGATGTCTATCAAGACCTAACTATTGTTTTTAAGTCTTAGCCTTTTAAAACAATCAGCCTCTGATGAATGCTAGGCTCAAAAGTACGGGTAACATACAAAGTATCACCGTTCTTATTTTTTATCGTATCCAGCACCACACCGGCATCAGCTGTATTGGCACCGGGAACTTTAATTGGTGGTACATATTAGATTACCTAATTAAGATTAATTATGCCAAATTTTACCATATTAGCGCTATACAGATTAGTCAATCAAGGCTACTTAGCTCTAAAGAGCAATCTCTGTGAGATAATAATGGTTTAAGTACCGATGCCTATCTAACCTACTATTTTTGCGCTAATAAACCTTAGCTCAACTTTATAACCAGTTTTCAAAAAAGCCTATTCTTAAAATTTATCAGAATCTGCCATCGCCCAATCTCTTGCATAGCGAGGTGAAACCTCTCCATTAAGTAAAACCCCAGGCTCGTAATAAGTATAAATTTCGTTATAGGGTTGTAAAATACCTTTTTCGGTTTGTCTAAAAATATGAGCAGGACTTAGCAGACGAGGATTACTAAGTCCCATGGCGCCGATAATTTCCATAAAACTACGCATGGTTTCTGCATGGTAATTAGCAACGCGTTGTTTTTTTTCTGCAACGACTAGGCCCCTCGCTAAACGTGGATTTTGTGTGGTAACCCCGGTTGGGCAAGCATTGTTATGACATACTAAGGATTGAATACAGCCTAAAGCCAACATAAAAGCTCTGCCGGCATTGCACATATCAGCCCCTAGCGCAAGTCTTGCAACCATATCAAAGCCGGTTGCGACTTTACCAGCAGCGATAATCCGTATATCACTACGTAAATTTATGCCTGTTAAGGCATTATGGACAAATAATAGGGCTTCGTGTAGCGGCGTGCCCATATGATCGGCAAATTCCATAGGCGCTGCTCCAGTGCCACCTTCGGCCCCATCAATAGTAATAAAATCAGGGGTAATACCCGTTTTTAACATGGCCTTGCAGATGGCTAAAAACTCATGGCGTTTACCTATACAAAGTTTAAAGCCCACGGGCTTGCCACCCGAAAGCTCGCGCAGCTGAGCAATAAACTCTAATAAACCAATTGGGGTGGTAAAGGCAGAATGAGCAGGGGGGGAAATACAATCTTTGCCTATTTCAATGCCACGAATTTCCGCGATGAATTTATCAACTTTAGCGCCTGGTAGAATGCCACCGTGAGCGGGTTTCGCGCCTTGCGAAAGCTTTATTTCTATCATTTTGACTTCATTTCTATGGGCTTTATCTTTAAATTGAGCAGGATCAAAATGACCGTCTTGATTGCGGCAGCCAAAATACCCGGTGCCTATTTGAAAAGTAATATCGCCACCTTGTAAATGATAAGGAGAAATACCGCCTTCACCGGTATTATGAGCAAAATTACCCATCTTTGCGCCCTCATTAAGGGCTATAATGGCATTCGGTGAAAGTGAGCCAAAGCTCATGGCAGATATATTGAGATAAGAAGCGGAGTAGGGTTTAGCGCAATTTTTACCGCCCACGACCAAGCGGGATTCGACTTCATCGACTTTTTTAGGGACTAAAGAATGTTGTACACACTCATAACCTTGTGCTAAGACATCATACTGGGTGCCAAAAGGTACGGTATCGCGCTCTTTTTTAGCACGTTGGTAAATAACCGAACGGATTCTACGATTAAAGGGGCGTTCTTCTTGGTCGCTTGCAACAAGATATTGGCGTATTTCAGGCCTAAAAAATTCTAGAATAAAGCGGATATGGCCTAACAGAGGAAAGTTGCGTAAAATGGTATGTTCGGTCTGGTAATAATCATATAAGCCGACTCCAATCAATATAATTAATAAGGCTAGGACGGCTTCAAGTGATACATGAAGTAGGATCAACAGAAGGGCAATGCCAATTAAAACTATCCCAAAACCAACGTAAAGCTGTCTGTGCATCGTAACCTCTTTTAAGCAATATCAAACTATTATCATACCACGGCTCAAACCCATTTTTTCCATTTAAAAATGGCAAAGAGAATGAGGCCTAGCAGGCCCATTCCTGTTATGCTAGCATAATATCCATAAGGCGAATGTAAGATAGTCATGTTATCAAAATTCATGCCGAAAAAACCAGTAATAAAGGTTAAGGGTAGGAAAATTCCCGCGATTACCGTTAAAGTCCGCATGATTTCAGTAGTTCTATGATTCACCACGGAATAATGTAGATCTACCAAGGTTTCTAATTCATTTTCAATCATGCTCGAATGTTTTGAGGCTCGTAATGAATGATTAAGTAAATCATTCAGCCTAACCATGAAAGGATCATTAGTGATCAACGCTAAGTCTTGGCGCCACTGTTCAATGGCATCGTGTTGATCCTCACATACTATGCCAAAATTTCGAATATTGGCCTTAAAATCAAAGAGTTTTTTCCAATCCCGAAAAGGTTTATCGGCATTGAGTAATCTATTTTGCAGCACCAGTAAATATTCTGAAAAGGGTTTGCGTAATTCCAAAAATTGATCGGTAATGATGTTCAAAATAAAATAAGCTAAACTCCGCGGCGAACTGGGTAGGCGCTTGCAATTTGTTTGCAAGCGGTTTTGTAATCTTGATAAGTGGTAATCGCTATGGTTAACGGTTACTAATAATTTATTAAATAAAATAAAAACAGCGGGTAAGGTTTTTATTTGGTGAATATCTTGTGAGACCAAGCTATGAAAAATTAAAATATCATAATAAGTGGTCGTATCATAAGCGCAAGGGTGATTACTATTGAGACAG
>JAQSXL010000036.1 GCA_029256685.1 Gammaproteobacteria bacterium
ATGGCTGACAACTGGTTTACCGAAGTGAGCATAAATAATGGTTCAGCTTTCTCGTTGCAAGTTAAAGCCAAATTGCATGAAGAGCAGACGCCCTATCAGCGTATTGAAATTTATGATACTACTCATTTTGGCAAACTAATGGCTATTGACGGCTGTATCCTGTTGAGCAGCCATGATAATTTTTTATATCATGAAATGATGTCTCATCCCGTATTATTTACCCATCCAAACCCGAAATATGTAGTGATTATTGGGGGAGGTGATTGTGGCACTTTGCGAGAGGTGTTAAAACATTCTACTGTCATTAAAGTAACCCAAATAGCTATTGACGAACGGATTACTCGTTTAGCAGAACAGTATTTTCCAGAGTTGCATGAGGCAAGCCGGGATCCACGCGCCGAACTATGGTTTGCTGATGGTATCCAATGGATGTCAGGAGCAAAACCTGGCTCAGTTGATGTTATTATTGTTGATTCAACCTATCCAGTGGGATCTGCCGAGCAAGCATTTACCGAGCAATTTTATCGTGATTGTTATAAAGCCTTAAGTCCAGAAGGCCTATTAATTCAACGAAGTGAATCACCTTTGTATCATCTTAACCTTATTAAAGCGATGCGCGATGCCATGCATGCTGCCGAGTTTTCTCATACCTATACCTTACCTTTCCCTCAGCCTATATATCCGTCGGGGTGGATGTCAGCCACTATGGCCAGTAAAGAAATTCCCGCGGGTGATTTTAGGCAACAAGATGCAGCTTATAAGGCGTTTGAAACTCGTTATTATAATGCAGCGATTCATAAAGCGGCACTTGCCAATCCACAATTTATGAATGAAATTTTTAAGTAACGCGATGCTCAACTTTTTTTCTAAGAAATGGGTGGTGCTAAGGCGAGGACTCCAGCGCACGCAGTTTACGAGTACGATGGAGGGACTTAAGCGACAGGATCCAAGTCCTGGTTAAAAAAGCTGAGCATCGCGTTAAGTAATTAAACTTTAGCTAAGCAAATTCAGTTAAAATTTTATAGCAAATGATAAGTCAAACTTAACAGAATTTCTAAAAGTATTAATAAAATAATAATCCACTCTAACAAACTGGAATGTTTATGTTGCAGTTGATTGGTTAATACGCCAAAGACCTCATACAACGTATCGAGTTTTTTGTTAAGTGATTCAACTCTATGAGGAATTTCTAAAAATTCGCTGACCATAACATAGTAAGTTTCCATACTAGGAAAACGCCAGAAATATTCGGGCACCTCAAGAAATTCGCTATTTAAGTTAACATAGCTACGCTGAATAAAGATTTCGCCAATCCGTTTAGAAATGGCCGTGCGGGACATTTTAATTTTGCCATGCTGCGCTAATTCTCTAGGAATATGGCTATTATTTTGAATGGTATGTTGAATGAGGGCTTCATAATATTCCAGCTTAATCGATTGAGCCAAGCCATAGGAGATGGCTAGCTTAAGCTGAATGTTATCCGAATCTAACGTGATCATATCCATATTGAGTTTCTCATGGGAGGTCATCATCGTTTCTGGACCATAACGATAGACGAAGAGATCGGTTTCAATTTTTTCTAGGGGATCCACCGAAAACTGTTTTAACTCCTTTATAAGATTTTGTTCATTGCGTTTTTTTAAACCCCAAGAAACAAAGCAGCCTTGATTGAAAAAAAATAAATCAATTTTTGAGGCTGGATCACTGATATGTAACACATCGCGGTAGAAATGCGTGAGATAAGATTGTTTTTTAAAATAGATGGCCACCGCTTGTAAGTCATAATGAGTAGCCGCACAAAAGGACACACAACGCATGGCATTACTCATAATGGACTCATAATAGCTTAAGTAGTTACCTTAAGCTTAACCTCCTCCGCAAATAAAAGCTAGAGGCGCGCATGGACAATTTTCTGTTTAGGCTGCATTAGACAGTGTCAGGCTGATATTGGCTAATAAATGACTAGTGTCCTGTCATTGCTGTATCTTTAGCATTCGCACCCCCCGGTATTTTAAAAGCTAATATCAGCCTGACAGTGCACTAGGTTAGCAGTAGCAAATTTTATTTATAGAGTTGATTGTTGATTAAATAAACATCAAACCGGCTATTATTGCCACTAAAAACGATATCGGGCTTGGCTAGCAAGGGTTCTGCTATGCGAGGGCGTTTGACTACCACTCGCTTCTTAGCTTTTTGTATGGCCTGCTGACAGAGCGCTAGCGCATCTTGATCATCGCCTACTAAAGCCCGCAAAATTCGCATTTCTTTTTTGACTAAGGCCGATTTAGTACGGTGTGGATACATAGGATCTAAATAAATAACCTCGGGTCTATTTGATTCTGATAATTGGTCAAGATAGCTTAAGGCATCTTGCTGAACGAGTTGAAGGTTATCCAGGTTCGAATGGGATTTTAGCCTAGTTAAGCCATCCTGCAATAATAAAGCCATAATAGCTGAGCGTTCTAACATCAGCACCTCACAGCCCAAGTTTGCTAAAACAAAAGCATCACGGCCAAGTCCGGCAGTGGCATCAATAATAGAGGGTTTATTGGCGCCTTTACAGCCTACGGCTTTTGCAAGTAGCTCTTGTCCTCCCGCCTTTTGCCGCCACGCGTTTTTACCTGCTAAAAAGTCGATATAAACGGGCTTGGTATTGAGTAGCTTAGTATCTTGCAGGGCAATATAAGCCGAATCAATCAGTAAAATAAAATCATAATGATCGGCGGTAAAATGAGTGGCGGTAGAAATCAGGGGAAGTTTCAACTGGGATGCCAGTAGAGACGCCTGGTTTTCTACTATTAAGCTAGTGGCAACAACAGCCATGCGGGGCTGAATTTGACAAGCATCGGTTTGTGACATAGATGATGAGTAGTAATGATTCCAATTTATAGAGTGTAAGATGAAACCAAGATTAAGCAAGCAGCAAAACAGTTATTTTGAGTAATTAATTTGAGTTTTGCTTAAGTTAAAATACTAAGGTTTGGAAAGCTGTCTAATGATTAATAGGATTGGGTTATGTACCCAATCCTATTGAATTTTAGTAAGCCTTAGCAAAAATGATTTTCTTATCGGTTGGCTTACCCGTGAAAATACATTGGCCAGTACCTGCCTGTTGTTCCAGTGGAATACAGCGTGCAGTGACTTTTAAGGGTTTGATATATTCCTCTATAATGGGCGAGTCAATCGCATAGCAAATGGCAAATCCTGCATGAATTTCAGGCTTTTGTTGGTTTTTTGGGGTAAAAAACAATTTAAAATCTTCTAGATTATGGATTTCCTGGGTGTATTCATCCCTATAGCTTTTAGCACGTTGCAATAGATTTTGCTGAATAGCTTCTAAGAGTTCTGCCGCTTGTTCGGTAAACTCATGGCTAGTTAAACTGCGTTTTTCCGAAGGCGCAAAATCTCGTCTTCCCATAAACACACTGTCTTTAGCCACATCGCGTGGACCAATTTCTAAGCGGATGGGAACGCCTTTTTTAATCCATTGCCAATTTTTCTCTCCACCATTCATATCCCTGGTGTCTAGATGCACTCTAAGCTTTCGTCCATGAAAGGTTTTTTCGGTGAGCGCTTGGCGCAATTGTTGGCAATAATCCAAGACCGCTTGCTTTTCTTCTTCCTTTCTATAAATAGGTAAGATAACGATTTGTTGAGGCGCAATACGAGGCGGTAACACTAAACCATTATCATCGCTGTGGGTCATGATAAGCCCGCCTATGAGTCGGGTAGACACGCCCCAGGAGGTTGTCCATACATGTTTTAACTGGCCATCTTGATCCGAAAATTGAATATTGGCGGCTTTGGCAAAATTTTGACCTAAGAAATGCGAGGTGCCGGCCTGTAAAGCTTTCCTGTCTTGCATCATGGCTTCAATGGTATAGGTGTTTACTGCGCCAGGAAAACGTTCTGCTTGGGTTTTTTCACCCTTAATAACAGGCGTGGCCAGCACATTTTCTGCAAATTCGGCATACAGATCGAGAATCATCAAGGTTTCTTGCACGGCCTCCTCTGAATTAGCATGAGCCGTGTGACCTTCTTGCCATAAAAATTCTGAGGTACGCAAAAACAGCCGGGTACGCATTTCCCAGCGCATCACATTGGCCCATTGATTGATGAGTACCGGTAAATCTCTATACGATTGAATCCATTTAGCGTACATTTCACCAATAATGGTTTCACTGGTGGGGCGAATAATGAGCGGTTCTTCTAACTCGCCATCGGGTTTTAATTTTCCATGCCCATCATCTTTAAGTCTATGGTGGGTTACCACCGCGCATTCTTTAGCAAATCCTTCCACATGCTGGGCTTCTTTTTCTAGATAGCTCAAGGGAATTAGTAGTGGAAAATAGGCGTTAACATGTCCCGTAGCCTTAAAACGCTCGTCAAGTTCTTGTTGAATCGCCTCCCAAATCGCATAGCCCCAGGGTTTTATCACCATACAACCGCGTACCGGAGAGTTTTCGGCCATGTCGGCTGCAGTGATTACTTGCTGGTACCATTCTGGATAATCTTGCGAGCGATTGGGTGTGATAGCGGTTTTTTCCATACTTATTCCTAATGACAGCAAAAATAGTGATTCTATCCCAAGTCAAACCTATCCTCAAATTTAACAGGGCTTATAATTAACGGCTTAATCCACTATTAGACTATATTTTTAGTTTATTAGATATTTTTCAGCCGGGAGCCCTGTTAAAATTTAAGCAATTTTCGTTCAATAACTAAATTTTATTGTATAATGAGGACAAATTTAAAGGCTTGTCCTAATCTAAGTAATCTAAAAGTTTGGAGGTTTAAATGCCAATTTATGAATATCAATGTCAGCAGTGTGGTAATCAACATGAGGTATTGCAAAAAGTTAATGAGGCCGAGCTAACCGATTGTCCAGAATGCCACACGCCTCATTTAAAAAAATTAATTTCTGCAGCGGGTTTTCAACTTAAGGGAAATGGTTGGTATGTGACCGATTTTCGCAATAAAGAGCAAAAACCTAAGCAAACCAGCCCAGGTGATTCCGGGGTTGGAAACGGTGCTAGTAAGGGTACTTGCCAAGGCAGTGTGGCGAGTGATTAATCATTTTATATTATAGAGATTCATATTAATGCGCCGTTATTTTTTTGCAGGGTTGTTGGTTTGGTTGCCTATCATTATTACGCTATATGTAATAGGATTTTTGGTTGGTTTGTTAGATCGCAGTGTGAATATTTTACCCATGGCTTATCATCCCGATGCTTTATTGGGGGTGCATATCCCGGGTTTTGGGGTGGTTTTATCGTTTATGGTGCTTTTTGTTACGGGCATGTTAGTGACCAATTTTCTGGGCCGCAAGTTAGTAGCATTTTGGGAAAAGATTCTAGCTAGAATACCTTTAGTGAGAAGTATCTATAGTTCATCTAAACAGGTTATCGAAACCTTATTTTCCTCTAATGGCCAGGCTTTTCGTAAGGTGCTATTAGTAGAATATCCTAGAAAAGGTTGTTGGAGTATTGCCTTCCAAACGGGAGCCGGTACCACAGAGTTACGTGACCATCTAGGTGAGGAGCTAGTCACCTTATTTGTACCGACTACCCCTAATCCTACTTCCGGATTTTTAATTATTGTACCTAAAAAAGATATTACTGAACTGAGCATGAGTGTAGATGATGCGTTAAAGATGGTGATTTCTTTGGGCGTTATCCAGCCGACCAGTGCGGTGATAAATATTCAACAAGCATCTAAAAATTTATGAGGGTGGGACATATAAAAACTAAAACTAGTGGGGTAGATAGGGTATATCAGTACTTCACTAAGTAATTCTAATTCGGGTATAATCACCCTCTTTTCGTATTTTTTTAATAATAGGGCATTTTCATGCGTAGTCATTATTGCGGACATATCAATGAGCAACTGGTTGGTAAAACTGTACAATTATGCGGTTGGGTACATCGCCGCCGGGATCATGGTGGGGTAATTTTTATTGATCTGCGTGATCGCGAAGGTTTGGTACAAGTGGTGATTAATCCCGATACTCCAGAAGCCTTTAAAATCGCTGAAGGTGTACGCAATGAATATGTTTTACAAATTATTGGACAAGTAAACGAAAGGCCTGCGGGTACTATAAATTCCGATTTAGCCAGTGGTAAGGTAGAAGTGGTAGTGACTACACTCACTATTTTAAATGCTGCCGAAACCCCACCTTTTCAGCTTGATGAGCATGAAAATGTGCGTGAGGAATCCCGCTTGCGTTATCGCTATCTGGATTTACGCCGTCCAGAGATGGCAAAGCGCATGCTATTTCGGGCTAAGTTAGCGCAATTATTACGGCGCTATTTGGACGACCAAGGCTTTTTAGACATTGAAACGCCGTTTTTAACCAAGGCAACGCCAGAAGGAGCACGTGATTATTTAGTGCCAAGCCGGGTACATCCTGGACAATTCTTTGCACTACCTCAGTCGCCGCAAATCTTTAAACAATTGTTAATGGTCGCTGGCTTTGATCGTTATTATCAAATTGTGCGTTGTTTCCGAGATGAAGACTTGCGCGCCGATCGCCAACCGGAATTTACTCAGCTTGATATTGAAACCTCTTTTTTAGCTGAACAAGACATTCAAGATTTGATGGAGGAAATGATCCGTCAAGCCTTTAAACAAATGCTAGATGTTGAGTTGCCCAATCCATTTCCCAGAATGACCTATGCCCAGGCCATGAATCGTTATGGTTCTGATAAACCCGACCTGCGTAGCCCTTTAGAGTTAGTCGAGGTTACCGATTTAATGCAGCAGGTTGAATTTAAAGTTTTTGCCGAGGCGGCTAATAGAAAAGATGGGCGAGTGGCCATTTTGCGGGTACCTAATGGTTTTGAATTAAGCCGTAAACAAATTGACGATTATACCAGTTTTGTGAGTGCATACGGAGCTAAAGGGTTAGCCTATATTAAGGTAAATGGCCTGCAAGACGGTAACCCCGATTTACAATCGCCTATCTTGAAGTTTTTACCAACAAAAGTGATTACAGCCTTATTGGAGCGAGTTAATGCTCAAGCAGGCGATATTCTATTCTTTGGTGCAGATAAGGCTAAAGTGGTTAACGATGCCTTGGGTGCCTTACGAGTAAAAATTAGTCAAGATCTTAATTTGATGGTTGGAAGCTGGAAACCACTGTGGGTGGTTGATTTTCCCATGTTCGAGCAAGATGATAAAGGATCATGGCAATCGCTGCATCATCCCTTCACGGCCCCAAGAATTGCTAGCGTAGCCGAGTTAGAAGCTAATCCCGGAGCATGTGTATCACGTGCCTATGACATGGTGTTAAACGGTACCGAAGTGGGCGGAGGCTCAATTCGGATTAACAATATGGACTTACAAATGGCCGTGTTTCGTTTGCTCAATATTGATGAAGAGCGAGCACAGGCTAAATTTGGTCACTTATTAGGTGCGTTAAAATATGGTTGTCCTCCCCATGGCGGAATTGCGTTTGGTTTAGATCGCTTAGCCATGTTGATGACAGGTTCTTCATCCATACGCGATGTGATTGCATTTCCGAAAACGCAGAGTGCGCAATGTCCCTTAACAAATGCTCCTTCTGAAGTTGAGCCAGAACAGTTACAAGAATTGCACATTCGCGTGAGAAAAATAGAAAGTTAAAGAGGGAAACATGGCTGGTCATAGTAAATGGGCAAATATTCAACACCGTAAAAATGCGCAAGACGCTAAACGTGGGAAAATTTTTACAAAATTAATCCGGGAAATTACGGTAGCTTCACGCATGGGTGGCGCCGAAGCTATCAATAATCCAAGATTACGGGCTGCCATTGCTACGGCTCTTAGTCATAACATGTCCAGGGATACCATTGAGCGTGCCATCAAAAAAGGGGCGGGGGAGCTTGACGGCGCTCATGTAGAAGAAATTACTTATGAGGGTTATGGTGCAAGTGGCGTCGCGGTGTACGTTGAGTGCATGACCGATAACCGTAACCGTACGGTAAGTGAGGTGCGTCATGCATTTACCAAATGTGGTGGAAATTTAGGTACCGATGGTTCGGTGGCTTACTTATTTAGAAAATGTGGCCAATTGATTTTTCCGCCGGATAGTAATGAAGATGCAATTATGGAGCTTGCCTTAGACGCCGGCGCCGATGACGTGCAAATCAATGAAGATAGATCTATTGAGGTTATTACCACCCAAGATAATTTTAGTGATGTGAAAGACATCATGCAAAAAGGTGGTTTAGAACCCGTGCAAGCAGAAATTACCATGCTGGCGGCTAATTATATTGCCCTGGATAAGGAAACTGCTGAAAAAGTCTTAAAAATGATTGATATGTTAGAAGACTTAGATGATGTGCAACATGTATACCATAATGCGGAAATTTCAGCCGACATCTATGAGCAGTTGGCTAAAAATTAGCGAGATGATAGAGTCCTATCCATGGGCGGATATATCCAAAGTCTGCTCACATTTACCATGATGAATCTACTAAAAATTGCACTCGGTTAACATTTAACCGAGTGCAAAAAAGAATAATTTTTACTTAGTAGAACGGCGAGTAAGAAGCATGCTTAAGACTGCGCCTGCGCCTGCGGCGGCTGCAATGCCAATAGTTGCCAATGGTTTATCTTTGGCAAATTGCCAGTAGTCTTTGGCCATGGCGCAAGCCTTATCCGATACATTATGAGCTACATCAGATAAATCATTAGCGACCGTTTTTATAGGATTGTTAGCACTCTCTAATTTTTCCACATATTGGTTGAATTTCTGCGCGGCTTCTTCTTTTTTGATACCATAGCGTTCGGTAATTTTGCCAATTAAAATATCGGCCTTGCCTTGGCTTTCGGTTAAATCATCATCGGTTAATTTGCCCCACTGTTCACGGAATTTGCCTTGGAGTTGCTTCCAGTTACCTTGTAGTTGTTGATGGTTCATAGTATCACCTCTTTGATTAAGAAATAGAGTCACTTGATTCAATGAGCAGTTCTTGGAACCTAGGGTTTTTATGCCTTGCTGGTGCTTGTTTGGACTGTAGGTATTTAGCAATTCTACTAGCCCTTGCGCCGATACTTCTCACAATTGTTTATAGTATCTATGCCAGTAGTTATAAAAGATTTAAATTTACTATGAATTACTCGAACGAATTTTCATTATACTCTTAATCGTTCTGGGTAACAATAACAAGTATATGCCAACAGATCCTATTATATTAATAGTTTACCCTAGTCTGAGCAATTTATTAGACTGCTTGTATCACCCACATTGCTTGCAGCTAGTTAATGTGCTTGATTAGTCTCCCATAAGAGATGGTACAATAATTGCCTATCTCCTTGTAAGTATTATCTATTGCAAAGCGGGTAAGTCGCTGCATAGGTGGGAGATTTTCATATACCAGGTAAATATTGACTATACACTTTGTTTTGGGTTACTAGGGAGCTTGCCATATGTTAAAAATACCAGGGCATACCTTTACAGGGACTTTACCACCACTAAATCCCAATCAATTAGAAATCATAGGCCATTTACAACAGTATATTCAGCATTTAGCAGGTGGATTGGGCGAGCGTAATCTATGGCACTATGAAAATTTACAGGCGGCAGCCAATTATATTCGTCGTCTATTTATTGCGCAGGGTTATCAGCCAGAAAATCAACAATACATGATTGACAATAAGCTAGTGCAAAATATTGCGGTTGAGTTGTCAGGCTCAAGTCTAGCCGATGAAATTATTATAGTAGGTGCTCATTATGATTCAATACTTGGCTCGCCGGGGGCTAATGATAATGGCTCAGGCATGGCAGTGTTATTGGAGCTATCCCGCTTACTTGCTCAAAAAAAGTTGTTGCGTACAGTTAGATTTGTAGCATTTACTAATAAAGAGCTACCGTTTTTTGGAACGCTTGATATGGGTAGCTATGTCTATGCAAGCCGCGCTAAAGCGAGGGATGAGCATATCATTGCCATGTTGTCATTAGATACCCTGGGTTATTACTCGGATGATAAAGAGAGTCAAGCCTACCCGGTGCCTGCTTTAAATTATTGGTATCCGACGGTAGCCAACTTTATAGCATTTGTAGGTAATATTGGTTCTTATCCTTTAATAAAAAAAGTGATGGGCGCCTTTCGCCATTATGCGCAATTTCCTTCCGAAGGTCTTGCTGCTCCCACCTGGATAAAAGGTATTGGTTCGTCAGATCAGGTTTCTTTTTGGCAACATGACTATCCCGGGATTATGATTACGGATACCGCCTCATTCCGTTATCCTTATTATCACACAGCAAATGATACTCCAGATAAAATTGATTATTGTCGCACTGCAAGGGTAGCCGATGGATTAGCTCGAGCAGTAGCGGATTTGGCTGGGTATGCAACCTCTTAAATTGCAAACCATATTGAGCTATTTTATAGTGAGGACTCATTAGATTTTATTAGCTTTAATTGATCAGCCTACGTTTATTTAGCCGAGATTGGATCGCTGTTCTTAAAGAAAGCTCATCCTGCCCGTCAATCAAGCTAGCTTGTACTATGTTGTCCCACATTCGATTGATTTTTACCATACCAGGTTGCGTAATGCGTATTTTTAGCGGGAGTTTTATTACTTAACATCTGCATTTCATCCGCAATAATTTCAGTAATATAATGAGTAAGGCCTTCTTGATCTTGCCATTTGCGAGTGCGTAAATGGCCCTCTACATAGATTTTATCACCCTTACTTATATACTCCCCAACCATTTCAGCCAATTTATTATAAAAAACAATCTTATGCCATTCGGTATGGTTTTTGATTTCACCCGATTGTTTATCTTTCCAACTAGTTGAGGTCGCTAAACTAGCATTGGTAACATACGTGCCGTTGATGGTAGCGCGAAGCTCCGGATCGGAACCTAAATAGCCAATTAAAATTACTTTATTAATACTTTTTGCCATCATAATCACCTTATCCTTATACTTTCATCTTGAGTTAATTCGCAACCAGGCACCTTACAGCCATGTTGCAAAGCCCGTTTTATTTTACGCTCATTGACAACCCTAGTTTGTTTTACATAGGCATATTCTGTAGGTATAAGTTCTACATCTTTGATGTGAAGTTTAGGCGGATTTTTCACCAAGGTTATATTTAGTAACGGATGGTGAATCTTATTGATACCACAGTGTTTTAAATTATCACGTAGATAATGCTTAAGATGATTAATTTTAGCACTCACCCTTTTTTGCCGCAGGGCGAGGTTTTCTTGGGCTGACTTAATAGCTAGGGCTTCTGCTTCCAAGTTTTTGATATAGGCGGCTACATTCACCGCCTTAATTTCGACTTGGTCTTGCACATGGGCTAAGGTATCCCGCACCATATTTTCATCGGTGTCCTCCATTTGAGTGAGTTCTTGAAAAAGCTGTTGATACTCACCCGCAATTTCGTAAAGGGCTAAATGACTCATTTTAGTGCTCCTTACTACCATTTAGCAGTTGTTCCTTCATATGATTTTTTGCCAAGATAATTTTGTTTAAATAATCGGGTTGCAAATAGGTATTCTTGGCAATTTCCATGGCTGCTTCG
Source organism: Gammaproteobacteria bacterium (assembly GCA_029256685.1). Lineage (GTDB taxonomy): Bacteria > Pseudomonadota > Gammaproteobacteria > JAQSXL01 > JAQSXL01 > JAQSXL01. The sequence continues at coordinate 11,521 of JAQSXL010000036.1, forward strand.
AAGTTGTTTCTTAGCTCCTCTAAATCTTTGGATTTACGCATATTAACAATCATATCTTCAATGACGTGTTTGTTAGCCTTCTTACCCGTCGAAATACTACTAAGTCCTACTTCTTCATCAGCCTCTGGATCATCGGAGGTTGCTAAGCCTAGTAAACTAGCCATTGCATATTTTCTAGCGCCGGTTATGGCCTTATAAACTGCTTTATCGGTCCTGTCTTGGCCCTCCCCAATGCAGCTAGTTTCAATCCATTCGCCACTTTGATGAATGAGTCTGACCGTTAGACTGATTTGTACGGCATGCTCGATACTACCATTTCTAGTCGCTCTATCGGTTAATTGCGTTAATTTTTCTACCGATGCCACCATAAAGAAGCCATGTTTAGACATAATATCGCGAGTGCCCTTGATATAATCTGCTAAAGTGGCATAGGTATAGTTATCAAATTTATTTTCACCGCTTTTGCCAATGACGCCTAATTCAGGCTGCATCTTAGCCAATGCGCTAGCAAGGTTGGTAATTGAATCACTGGTTTTCATCATACTTCTCCAATTTTGTTAGAACACCTGGTTTCTAGTTCCGATTAATTAGCCCATTTCCAATAGTTATTGTCATACTCCTGATAAAAGTTGCCTGCTATAGACATATATACCGCCTGATACTTAAAGTTGTTGCACGTGGAGGGGGTGGCTCGGTTATAACGGATATCTATTTTGTTAATACTAAACTGACGCTATTCCAGCGCATCTGAGCGAGGTCCTGGCAAATCAATGAGGATTGATACAATATGAAGAATTTCATGAGACTATTATTACACTTATACTGAAAATAATCAACACTAAAAGTTGTTAAGTTGAGATAAAACAGAGATCAAATTACAAGTCTATGGTTAAATGTGCGACTACGACCCCTAAGATTTTATAATGGGGGTTATGGTCTACTCGAATGCCCGTATAGAGAGGATTAAGTGGCATTAAATATTTATGACCCGCATCTTCGCGGTATTTTTTAAAGATAGGCGGTTGTACATGATCAAATTGTGCAATGACAAAATTACCATTTTTAGCTGCACGTTTTGGATCAACAATAATAATTGTACCATCTTTGAATGAGCAATCATTACTAAATACCGAAACCATGGAATCGCCATCAACTTTTACTAAAAAATAATCGGAAGAAACCTGGATAGGTAAAGAAATGAAGTGTTCAGGTTGAAATTCTTTCGTTTTGATTGGATCCAGATAATTTGGAATATCGATAAGTTCTAAGACATAGGTTTTATCGGAGAAATGAGTGGATTGCCCTTGAAGTGAAGCGCCTTGCCCCGTTGCTAACCAATTAGCACTGTAACCTGTGGCAAGGGCAATATCGTGTAAAATACGCGGTTTTTGTACTAAACCTAATTCTATTCTTGCCAGCGATTGCTGGCTAACGCCTATTTTCTTAGCCAAGGCGTCTTGACTGGTGAAGCCCGCATTAAGCCTAGCAAATCGTACCCGTTGACCCAAAGTTAATAAATTCTGCGGCATTATATAACTACTTTTAGTGTTAAAAATATAAACTTATCGTGTAAGATGCCATGGATAGAATTTTTATTCAATAATTCTCGATGTATTGGAAAAGAGCTAAGGTGTAAGTTTTCGCCAATAGTGATGATTTTAGTGGGCTTTAGCGGTGAGAAAGTCAGCCTTAGCGCGATTTACTATACGCTGGTTTTTTCCCAAGCCTTGGTTTCAATGGCTTGTTCAATATAGGCTAAATGCCGTTTTTCATCCGCAAAGTTTTTATCAACGATGGCTCTTATATCGGCTGGCATTTCCCAACCCAGCGCTTTTTCATAGGTACGATTGGTTAATTTTTCATTACTACGCATGGCTTTAAGGGCACCTTCGGTCCCTGTCATACTACGAATAGCGGTAAAGCCTTCGATAAAAAAACCTTTTAAATCGGGCGAAAAATCGGGAGGTTCACCACCTAAACGTCGGATAACGGCGCTAAGATCATTCACATGGCGATCATGGTCGGCTTTAAAGCTGCTGATTTGGGTATGTATCGTGGCGTGATCAATATTATCTAAGGCTTGGGCATAAGCTCTGATGGCATCAATATCGAGTTGGGCTAAATTACAAAGGTCTTTGATAAGAATTTTATTATCCATAGGATTCTCCTGTTAGGAAGCCGAAATAAAATCACTCAAAATGCATAAGGACTGTAGGTTTAAGAGACACTGCTCAAATGAAGCTTTGAAATTTCAATTAAAATATCTTTATAATAGTATTATCCGACATTTATAGCCCCCCTAAGTAAATTTTAATAATTAGCCAAGCGCAAAGGATTTACGGAGTCACTAACCTGCGGTAGGGTAAGGATTTTATTCTTG
>JAQSXL010000201.1 GCA_029256685.1 Gammaproteobacteria bacterium
GTTCAAAATGCTCATGTACTCAATTGTACACTGCGCTTTTTCACAAATTTTTGTAGCGACCTTGTCTCACCACTGAGGGTTTGGAAAGAACTCTAATATTTTTAACTTGCTAGTTAAACTCAATTTCGGCACAATGCGCCAAACAATGTAGGTAGCTTAGTTTTTATGAAATCTATTAATCCTATTTTTAATGTGTTTGGTCGGTCACCCATCAAACCCTTACAAAAACATATGGCTAAAGCGCATGCTACAGCCCATTTACTCGTTGATTTTTTTAAAGCAACTTTTTGTGATGATTGGGAAACGGCAAAAATAATTCAGCAAAAAATCGATCAAACAGAATCGGAAGCCGATCACTTAAAGCGTGATTTACGTTTACACCTTCCTAAGGGTTTATTTTTACCCATACCACGAACCGATATTCTAGAAATATTAGAACTACAAGATCGGATAGCCAATCAAGCTGAGGATATTGCGGGACTAGTTATAGGCCGCCACATGCGTATTCCCGCTAAAATCGAAATTAAGTACATGGAATTTCTGCAACGCTGCCTAGATGCTACCGATCAAGCGCTTAAAACTATCAATGAATTAGATGAGCTATTGGAAACGGGTTTTCGTGGTAATGAGGTAAAATTAGTTGAACAGATGATCCTGGTGCTTGATAAAATTGAACAAGATACCGATACCTTACAAATTGAAGTTCGCCAAGCCTTATTCCAAATTGAAAATGAACTGCCGCCTGTAAATGTTGTGTTTTTATACAAAATTATTGAATGGACTGGCGATTTGGCCGATCGCTCACAAAAAGTTGGTGGCCAATTACATCTTATATTAGCACGCTGATGGATAACGGAACTTTATTTATATTACTTGCATGTGGCCTAGGGCTAATAATGACCTGGGGGGTCGGTGCTAATGATCTTGCTAACGTGATGAGTACGAGTATAGGCTCACGTACCATTACTACGCGGCAAGCCCTTATCATTGGTATTATTTTTGAATTTGCGGGCGCCTTCTTGGGCGGTGACGAGGTGATGGATACCATCAGCACGGGTATCATCAATATCCAAATTCTTGACCAAACCCCCAATGTCATCGTAAATGGCATGCTTGCCGTATTATTTGCCGGTGCCACCTGGATGCTAACAGCCAGTTATTTTGGTTTACCTGTTTCCATTACTAATGCCATAGTGGGTTCAATCGTCGGATTTGGCGCCCTTGTAGTGGGTACCGATGCTATCCATTGGACTAAGGTAGGCTGTATTGCCATCAGTTGGGTTGCCTCTCCTGCCTTAGCGGGTATTGCAGCTTATTTATTATTTATTAGCATACAACATTTAATCTTAGGCTCTGCAACCCCCTATCAAAAAGCCAAGCGGTATATCCCTTTTTATTTATTTCTAGTTGGTACGATCTTATCTTCCATCACGGTTATTAATGCACTAAAACACCTGGGCATCGTTTTCAGCCCCCTGCTCGATGGCTGTATTGCCGTTGGTTTTGGCTTAATAACCATGCTCATTGGCTCTTACTTTCTACAGAAACATGATCTAAATCCCGCGGCGTTACACCGCACCCAGTTTGCCTATGTAGAAAAAATGTTTGCTGTTCTCATGGCTTTTACGGCCTGTGCCATGGTATTTGCCCATGGTTCAAATGATGTACCCATTGCCGTTGGCCCTATCGCTGCAGTCGTTAATATTGTTGAGCATTCGGGTCATATGGCGGCACATGAGCCTTTACCACAGTGGCTTTTAATAATGGGCTGCCTAGGGGTTATTACTGGCTTGTTGATGTATGGCCGAAAAGTTATTGCGACGGTTGGCTCCAAAATTACCAGCCTTACGCCTAGCCGTGCATTTGCAGCTACCCTAGCCGCGGCAACTACGGTAGTTGCCTCAACAAGCCTTGGAATACCCGTATCTGCCACCCAAACCTTAGTAGGGGGCGTACTCGGAGTTGGCTTAGCCCGCGGTATAGGGGCGCTTAATTTGAGAGTGATTCGGAATATTTTTATGTCCTGGGTCATTACCTTACCCGTAGCATCCTTATTAACCATCGTTTACTTTCATTTCTTTAAATGGCTATTTAGCTATCTGTAAGAGATTCTATGAACAAATTATTAAACAAAGTGGCTAAAGCCTGGCGAACCAGGGCTATGAGTGTTGCAGTTGCTATCCACCCCTAGCGCGCAGCCTTGGCGAGCACGCTAGAGGTGAGCCGGTAACCGACAAAGCCTATTTAGCCTGGCCTTCTCTAGTCTGTACCGTTACCGTGGAAGACATGCCGGGTTTGATAACGTCTTGTAGCGGATTAGGCTCTATGATATCTATCATCACGGGAAACTGTTGTTCCACCCGAATAATTTGACCATATTGTTCTGGAAAAGGGGATTGATTAAGCTCACGCTTGCTAGCAGGTGCAAACAGTTTCACGGTGGCTTTTAAAGGTACTTTAGGAAAGGCATCTAAATAAACCGTAGCCGATTGACCAATTTTTAGCTCTCGAAATTGTTTTTCATTAAAATCGGCAATGACCCACATATCTTTATCATAAAAGAAGGGTACCAGTAGGTCGTGGGCTTTGACTAATTGACCGGCCTTAACCTTAATTTCCCCTACCGTGCCATCAATAGGCGCAACAATAACTTTTTTATCTAAGGCTTTTTGCTTACCGTCTAATTTAGCCTTTGCTTGTTCTGATTTTGCTTGCATAGACAAGACTTGGTAATCAAATTCTTGATAATTTTTTTCCGATTTTTCTAGCTCTGCGCTAACACTCAAATAATTCTGATAGGCCTCTGCTTGATTGGCTTTCACTCGGGTATATTCAATTTCACCTACGTTTTTGGTGTCTAATTGTTTATATTTACTCAATAACTCAGTAATATGTTGATATTTTTGATAAGCGGCTTCTTTTTTCTGTTGCAGCAATTTGATCCCTAATAATTCATGTTCTTTTTTCACTTTAGCAAGCTTATATTCCGAGATA
>JAQSXL010000037.1 GCA_029256685.1 Gammaproteobacteria bacterium
CTTAGCAGAAGCCAAGGCTAGAAAAATTGCGGCTGATTTTCCTAACGCATTGATCATAGGCTCGGATCAAGCGGTTGAATTAAAGGGGCAAATTTTTGGCAAACCCCTTAATCATGCAACGGCCATTCAACAATTGCAAATGATGAGTGGTCAAGCCGTCAACTTTATTACTGGGCTGTGTTTATTAAATACGGATACGGACCAAGCTTATACAATTGTTGAACCCTTTACCGTAATCTTTCGAAAACTATCTCTAGACACGATTGAGCGATATTTAAGTTCAGAAAAACCTTATGGCTGTGCCGGAAGTTTTAAATCGGAAGGCCTAGGAATTGCGCTATGCGAGCGGTTCATTGGGCGCGATCCCACGGCTTTAGAGGGCTTACCACTCATTCAATTATGTAAATTATTAGCACAAGAAAATTTAGCGGTTATTTAGCCAGCCCCATAATTCTTTAGTTTCATTTAAACAAACTAGCGGTTGATAAGCTAACAATCGCTCGACTTCATCGACGCCACATCCCACTGCCACAACATCTATACCCGAATTTTTTGCCAGTTGCATATCATATTCGGTATCGCCAATCAATAATGCCTGTTGTGGAGCTATCAGTAACTCTTGTAATATATCCATGACCATTTGTGGATGAGGTTTGGAAAAAGCCTCATCCACAGTGCGCGTTGCGGCAAACAAATGGTCTAATTGTAACTCATGCAAAGCGGCATTAAGACTCATACGGCTTTTGCCAGTAGCAACGGCAAGAATATAACCTTGTTGCTTTAAATCTGTTAACAGCTCACGCACCCCGGGAAATAAGATCTCTTTATATGAAATGGCTAACAAAGAACGGTATTGATAATGTTGTTTAAACAGCTCAAATTTATCAGCGGCTTCCGGAAATAATAATTGATAGCCTTGAGTTAAACCCAAACCGATCATTTCTTTAACCCGTTGATAACTGGGTATGGGTAAACTAAGCTCAGCAGCGGTTTTCTGCACGCATTCTATAATCGCGCTGCTTGAGTCAACTAAGGTTCCATCCCAATCAAAAATCAATAATTGATAGCTAACGTTCATTTGACCGCCAATTTTGTTAATAACCGTTGTAATTCGGCTGGTAACGGTGCTTTAAATTCATAGCGTTGGCCCGAAGAGGGTAATTGAAAGCTAAGTTTAGCAGCATGTAAAAATAATCGCTTGCCTCCTTGCATGCGAATCCACTGGTTAAATTCTTCGTTTCCATACTTATTATCACCGGCTAAGGGATATCCCGCGTGCAAAGCATGTACCCGAATCTGATGCGTACGTCCAGTAATTGGACTGGCTTCCACTAAGCTTGCATTGGAATAATATTCTACCGGTTTAAATAAGGTTTTAGCGGCTTTTCCCTGCTCGGGATTAACTTTTACCATTCGTTCACCGGATGATAATTGATTTTTAAGCAAAGGCGCGTCTATTAAATTAATTTTTGCAGGCCAACGACCTTTTACTAGCGCCAGGTATGTTTTTTGCATATGGCCGTTGCGCAGCATCTCATGCAACTCTTTTAATACACCGCGTTTTTTAGCCAGCAACAAACAACCTGAGGTTTCTTTATCTAGCCTATGTACTAATTCTAACCCTTCCAAATGCGGTCTTAGGGCTCTTAATGCCTCAATTACGCCATAAGATAAACCACTACCTCCATGCACGGGTAAACCAGACGGCTTATTCAGCACAATAAGCTTATCATCCTCAAAAAGAATGGCCGCCGCTAAGATTTGCAAAACCTTATCGGAAGGTAAAATCGCTTCGCTAGAGGTAGCTAAGCGCAGTGGAGGAACTCGAATTTCATCGCCAGGTTTCACCCGGTAATCGGGCTTTACCCTGCCTTTATTAACGCGCACCTCTCCCTTACGCAAAATTCGGTAAACTATGCTTTTGGGTAAGCCTTTTAACTGCCTCAGCAAATAATTATCTATGCGCTGGCCTTCTGCCATAGCCTCTACTGTTAAATACCTTACCGAAGGTTTATCTACATTCATATCTTTTCTTTTTATAGTTAACGTTCACATGTACTTCCCAAAGTAGGCTTATAATCCTTATAAATAAACGCTATACGATATAGAAGCTCTACTAAAGCTTGGCTAAAAGTATATGCCAGATATTTATTTATGAGGATTATAAGCCACTCACCTTAATTTGATAATTGATGGTCATTATAATCAATGCTATGATACCCCGTCGATCAAAAATAAAACATATTAAATTGGTATAATACTTTAGAACCCATTTGCGGGAATTGATACCACTATAGATATGAGGCATAAACCACGCCTTGTTCTAAAGTATTAACAGTAAATTTTTTGCAATGCTTACGCCCATCCCGCTACTGCGGCAAGCAAAGCACAAAGTGTAGATAAACACTAAAGTTGACGGTTTTAATCCAGAATCCCGAACTACAAAAGACTACTATAACGCTCACTTGAAAAGTTTGAGCAAGAAAATATTTTAAAGCATTATTTGCTGATAACGTAACAAGGAATTGTTAAATCATAGCGAGTTGCCGCTACTAACTCGGCTAGGAATATACAACCCATTTACGGAATAACATATACTTATGGCTTTTAGGTAAATGACAAAGCTTGGCTTTTGCCGATACGAAATTAGCCAAACTTTGGGAACACCTAAGCAAAACACTAGGGTGTCTTAAGTATAGATAAATCTAGAGTCTAGTCGCTGTTTGCTGGATTGCTAAGCAGCTATATAAGCTGTTTATGAACCCCAACTTCCTTTGGGCTATCTACCCAACACAAGTTAGGAATCATGAAAAGAATACTGATTAATGCAACTCAAGAAGAAGAATTACGCGTCGCTCTCGTTGATGGCCAGCGTTTATATGATATTGATATAGAGCACGCTAACCGTGAACAAAAAATTGCCAACATTTATAAAGGTAAAATCACCCGCATAGAACCCAGCCTTGAAGCTGCTTTTGTTGATTATGGTGGTAACCGTCATGGCTTTTTACCCTTCAAAGAAATTACGCCGGTTTACTTTCGTTCAGGCATTGATATTCACTCAGAACATCTGAGTATCAAAGATGCTTTACGCGAAGGCCAAGAGATTATTATCCAGATAGAAAAAGAAGAGCGTGGCAATAAAGGCGCCGCATTAACCACTTACGTTAGCTTGGCCGGTTGCTATTTGGTCTTAATGCCTAATAATCCAAGTGCAGGGGGTATCTCAAGACGCATTGAGGGTGATGAACGTAATGAGTTACGAGAAGTGTTATCGCAACTCACCTTACCCGAAGGTGCTGGACTTATCGTACGTACCGCAGGTGTTGGCAAAAGCTACGAAGATTTACAGTGGGATTTAGACGTTTTAATTAAACTCTGGGAAACTATCAAAACCGCCGCAGACAATCGAAGTGCACCGTTTTTAATCCATCAAGAAAGTGATGTGGTTATCCGCGCCATTCGCGATTATTTAAGACGTGATGTGGGCGAGATCATCGTCGATAATGTGGAAGTTTTCGAGCGCGCTGAAAATTACCTACAGCGAGTTAGACCCGACTGTACCAATCGCATAAAACTCTATTCAGATACCGCGCCCTTATTTACGCGCTTCCAAATAGAAAGCCAAATTGAAAGCGCGTTTCAACGCGAAGTCCAGTTACCCTCGGGCGGATCCGTTGTGATCGATCGTACCGAAGCGTTGGTATCGATTGATATTAACTCCGCTAAATCTACAGCAGGCGGTGACATTGAAGAAACCGCTTTTAATACCAATCTTGAAGCAGCCGATGAAATTGCAAGGCAGCTGAGGTTACGGGATTTGGGTGGTTTAATCGTGATCGATTTTATCGATATGGGTTCGCCTCGCCATCAGCGTGAAGTAGAAAACCGTTTACGTGAGGCATTACGCATGGACAGAGCCCGCGTACAAATTGGCCGAATTTCTCGCTTCGGCTTGCTGGAAATGTCACGTCAACGCTTGCGACCTTCCTTAGGAGAAACGAACTATATGCCTTGCCCCCGTTGCAATGGCCAAGGCACTATTCGTGGCACCGGATCGTTAGGTCTATCGATGCTGCGGATTATTGAAGAAGAAGCTATTAAAGGCAAAGCCGCACAGATAAGGGTACAATTACCTGTTGAAGTTGCGACTTTCCTATTAAATGAAAAGCGTGACAATATTACGGAAATCGAACAGCGGCAAAGTATCGAGATCATCGTTATTCCAAATCCACATATTGAAACCCCACGTTATTATATCAATAAATTGAGACTCGATGAGCTTGCGCACCCTAGTAAAAAGCTACTTAGCTATCAACTTATTGAGAAACCTGAAGTTAAATTGGCTAATGAGCACGAGCCCACAGCAACGCGTACGGAACCCGCTGTTAAACAAATTTTGACACCGCCACGCCCATTAAAAGCGGGTGCAGGTTTAATTAAACGCTTATGGTCAAGTTTATTTGGGGATCACTCTCAACAACAATCGGCAGAAGACACTAAGCCACACTTAGAAGAAGCGCATGATACCCTAGAAGAAATTAGACCAGCAGCTACAACTAAAAACCGCCCCAACCGTCAACGTAATGATAGGCGCAATCGCCAACGCAATAACCGTGCAAGGCATACCCAACCGCAAGAGCATGAGCAAGTTAGCCATAGTAGTGATGAGACCACAACTATGGAGCAACCCCGTACGCATACTCGATCGGGGCGCCATAATCAGCGCAGACCAGCCACACCAGAAGTTGCGGCAACTACCGAGCCATTCATTAAGCCTACCCATAAGCCTAGTGAGAATACGCGTCCGGTACAAAAATCTCAGCCAACTGCCCCAACAGCCATGCTAGAAAAACCAACTTCTACCGTTGCAGAGCCCATGACAACACAACCCGTTGTTATTGAAGCCAGGCCTGAAATAGCGGTTAAAGAACCCATGCCTGTTTCCCAAACACCTATAGTTAGAGAACAGTCAGCAAAACCAACTATACCAACCCAGACTAGCGAAAATCGTTTACCTAGTGTGGCGGAAGTAAAATTGCCTACTGAACGTACAGTGGCAAAAAAATCAGAAAATGCAAATGTGACGAGTGAGAGTTTTACTCCAGAACCGGCTGAAACAAACTTATCAGAGACAACCGCAACCGGACAAGGGCAGAATCCTAATGTCAAAGGTAAAAGACAATTACGTAGCCCTAACCGCCGCCGCCGTCACCAGTCAAAATATGGGAATAAACCCAAAAGCCCTCCAGCTCAAGGCGAACAACCCAATTTTGAAGCGGGTTCTGGTGAACCAAAACCTCAACCAGAAAATAAACCTTCCGCAGTCGTTACGACCCTAGAAGAAAAATAGGTAGTTAGTAGTTAATTGGCTAGAACGATCATAAGATCATTCTAGCCTTAAAAAAAATCAATTTTGCTATTGACCAATGCATATCATACATATATCATATGCACCTCAACTGAACGTTCCCCGGTAGCTCAGTCGGTAGAGCAGGTGGCTGTTAACCACCCTGTCGCTGGTTCGAATCCGGCCCGGGGAGCCAATTTTAGGTTCTTCATTCCAATAATATTTACTCAGCGCTATTTATCCCTACCTTCTACCCTTACCATTAAACAAACTTCCACAGGATTTCCTCCATGTCTGTAAAACTAGTGCGGCAGAAGCGTATCCATGCGATTGGGTGTTAATTAGACATTACTTATATTTAAACTTAATACCAGAGCATCTTCCCTACCCTGTTTGGTTTGATAATAATTTTTACGTTGGCCTATCTCCGAAAATTTCAATTTTTTATATAATTTTTGAGCCTTTACATTTGATGCCCTGACCTCAAGAAAAACTAGATTGACTCCTTGTTGCCTCAATCCAGATAATATTTGCTGCATCAACCAAAAACCAATCCCCTGCCTTTGTTCCAATGGCGAAACAGCAAGATTTAAGATATGGCTCTCACCGGCTGCCGAGGCTAAAATAGCAAAACCAATGACTTGTTCTTCACGTTCAACTACAAAGCCTTGATAGCCTACTCGCAAACAATCCATAAACATGGCTATGTTCCAAGGAACCTCTTGAGTCCCCTGTTCAATCATTGTCACCGCGGCTAAATCGCTCTCTGCCATGGGCCTTATCATTAATTCTGTTAAATTCACACCTACCTCAGTTTTTCTTATCAATAGAACAGTCTATAATAACCCCTATTTTAACTATTCACTGAGAAACATGTCTAATTTAAATCACCTAAAAGTTATAGTCGGGATGTCAGGCGGAGTAGACTCTTCGGTAAGTGCCTTACTATTAAAACAGCAAGGCTATCAAGTTGAAGGTCTTTTCATGAAAAATTGGGAAGAAGATGATACCGAAGATTATTGCTCGGCAAGTCAAGATGCGGCCGATGCCGAAGCTGTTTGCACTAAGCTTGGTATAAAATTACATACGGTTAACTTTGCCGCCGAATATTGGGAGGATGTATTTGAGCATTTTTTGGCCGAGTATAAGGCAGGACGCACCCCTAATCCGGATATCCTGTGTAATAAAATGATAAAGTTTAAGGCGTTTCTGGATTATGCTACCGTTTTAGGCGCAGATTATATTGCCACGGGGCATTATGCCCGTAATCAACAACAAAATGGTATTTGGCGGTTATTAAAAGGCCTAGATCCCAATAAAGATCAAAGCTATTTTTTATATACCTTAGGTCAAACCCAACTGGCCAAAACCCTATTTCCGGTGGGTGAATTACCCAAACCCGAGGTAAGGCGCATTGCGGCCGAGGCCGGTTTTATCAACAGTGATAAAAAAGACAGCACGGGAATCTGTTTTATTGGTGAACGCAAATTCGGTGAATTTTTAACCCGTTATTTGCCCGCCCAACCTGGCAACATAGAAACCGAACAGGGTGAAATCATTGGTAAACATCAAGGACTCATGTATTACACGCTAGGACAACGTAAGGGTATAGGTATAGGCGGCTTAAAAACCTCAGATGAGCAACCTTGGTATGTCTTAACCAAAGATCTTGAGCGTAACGTGTTGATAGTAGGACAAGGACACGATAACCCACTCTTATTTGCTAACTCATTGACCTGTTCGCAATTACATTGGGTAACAGACACTCCTCCTACCCTGCCTTTACACTGTAAGGCTAAAACTCGCTACCGTCAGCCCGATCAAGACTGCCAACTTATTCGGTTAGCCGACGATTACTATCAAGTTAATTTCATTGAACCACAACGTGCGGTTACTCCGGGACAGTCGGTGGTCTTTTATGAAGGGGAACGCTGCTTAGGGGGCGGAGTTATAGAAACCATGAGTGATACTTGATAGCCAAGTTTGCCATTATAGGGGCGAAAATAGCAGGCTGTGCTACAGCCATCTTACCTCATAGCTAGGGGCCTTGTTTGAAACCCGTGGTCCGGATGACAAAGTAAACGGCGCAGGCTTATTATTACAGCCTGCCGAAATAGCCGTATTAAAATAATTGAATCTGCTAGCAGAAATCATGCAAACCGGTGCCCGCATTGAACGCCATCATTTATTTAATCTGCTACAGCAACAAGTTATGGCTCAAACCATTCCTATTCACTGGCGTGGCGACGCACCGATAAACTAGACTTTTAACTTACTTGCGCTGTAACACCGCCATGGTCATACGCGCCACGCAAATCTGTTTACCATCTTCGCCAAAAATATCCACACTCCAAACCTGGGTAGATCTGCCAAGATGGATAGGTTTAGTAAGGGCCGTCACATAACCATTATAGGCAGAACGTAGATGATTGGCATTAAGGTCTAATCCCACACAATAACCTAGCGCTTGATCAACACAATAATTAGCCGCCGTGCTGGCAAGGGTTTCTACTAAAGCACAAGACGCCCCACCATTTAAAATACCCAAGGGTTGCTTGGTGCGCGTATCAACCGGCATACGCGCCTTAAGATAATCGGCACCTATTTCGGTAAATTCAATGCCCATATTTTCAGCCATGGTATTTACAGAACGACTGTTAAGGTCTGCCAGAGTTGGTTCGTGATGCCAGATCATGAGGATGCCTTAATAAAATAATAATATGATTGCATGATTAGGGTCTGTTTACAATTGGTTAGTATGAACGAAAAAAGAGGAAATCGAGGAAAAATTCAGGTAAATGCGAGGCGAATAGCCAGCTCAAACGAGGATTTGGCTGGATTTTAACCGATTGCACTCTTTTTGCAGTATAGGAACCAATTGTAAACAGACCCTATAGTTTGCTAATCACTACAATGACAAATTTAACAAATGAAAATTGATTATTTTTCATTCAAGTCCTTTAGGTACACTGCGCTGCGGTTCTCGAAAATCAGCTCTTTCTGACTCAGTCTAGCGAGTTTGAAAATACTCTCTTATAGCAATTTTCCCTAGAAATAATTTGAGGTATGATAGAGTGCGAACGGGCTTAATTTAGTATAATTTTCTATAGTTCATAAATTTAATTTGCAGGAAACATAATGAAAAAGTATCTCGGTCTCTTAGGTATTATTATTTTACTTTCTGGCTGTGTCAGCCATATGTCGGAGCAGGAATGTTTATCCACCAACTGGCAGCAAGTGGGTTTTAATGATGGGCAAGCAGGTCAAGCACCCCGTGATTTATCCAAACCCATCCAAGATTGTCAAAAATTCCAAGTAGCCGTTGATACCCAAGCTTATCAACGGGGTTGGTTAACTGGTATGAAGAAATATTGTGTACCTAGTTATGATTTAGGTCTTGCCGATGGACGTACGGGTAATCCTTATGAAAATGTACTGCAACGAAGTGATCGTTGCCAGCAGGCTAATTTACGGCTTGATACCCGGGAATATAAGCGCGGACATTTAACTGGACTGCAAAGCTTTTGTACTCATGAAAATGGCATGAATATTGGATTGCAAGGTAAGCAACCACCGGGGGTTTGCCCAGCTGGCTTAAAGGCCCGTTTTATTAGTGGTTGGAACGCTGGGGCAAAACAATTCTGCGCTAATTCGGCTAATGCCTTTGCCCTTGGCAAACAAGGCCAACCCTATCCCCAAGCCTGCACACCCGCTTTTTATGTTGCATTTAAATCCGAGTATGATCGCGGAGCCATGATTCGTAATAGAAGCGGTGAGCTACAGCAACAAATCAACTATCTCAATGATGGCATCAAGGATAGAGTATCGCGCTATGGTTTGCGTGAAACCTACGATTACCGCGGCTATGAATTGGGTGATGATCAATCGGAAGAAGCTAGAAGAGCGCTGCATGAAATAAGAGGCATATTACAGCAACAGCAAAACCTGCAAGCTCAACAAGCCCAGCTGCAAGTAACCGGTTAATTAACTTTGTCAACACCATGGGTAAGTAGTTTAACTACTTACCCATTTAAATCATCCATTGCCAGGACATAGGGGTAATGCCAACACGCTGTAAATACCTCCTTGTACGCTCTATAATTTTTCATCCCTGAAAAACAAGGTTGGCTTATACCCCTATGTCCTGGCAATCGAAGATTATTTAATATAAATGGTATCATAAGCGAGTTTCGAAAAAGGCCTCTAAAAACCCATTGCCATGAACTAAGGATTGGCATATGATGATAGAACTTGCTGTTAAATAGGATACCTATATTGAATCTGACAGCCTTATACCTCGTAAACAAATTGCCTGAAAAACTCTGTTACTCTTCCATAAATCATGATTCATCTCGTTTTTTTACCTGTTTAAGATTTAACTGGTCGCTAAGCATATTCTATCCATATTATGGCTATTTTGCTGTAATTTTAGCAGTAGGTTCATATTTTCTGTAACTAGGAGTCATACCATGTCAAATACAGTCTTTGTTGGTAATTTATCATATACAGTTGAAGGGCCAGACTTACGATCGGCTTTTGCAAATTTTGGAGATATTACTGAAGCGAAGGTTATAAAAGACTTTCATACCGGCCGTTCAAGAGGCTATGGCTTTGTAACCTTTAGCACCGAAAATGAAGCCCAAAAAGCCGTTGATGGGATGAACGACAGAGAAATTAATGGCCGTAGCGTCCGGGTAAACCTCGCCAGAAATAAAACAGCTAGCAATGGCGGCTTTGGTCAGAACCGTGGCGGCTTTAATAGACGTAATAATGACTCCTATCACGCTAGCCAAGATAGATAATATATAAGATAAATCCCTAACAACCTCAGTTGTTGGGGATTTATCGTTCAAATAAAGCAATGGATTCCACATGGCTAGTATGTGGAAACATATTCATCACCCCCGCCTTGCTTAATTTATACCCCAATTGATTGACTAATATGCCGGCATCGCGTGCCAAGGTTGCGGGATTACACGAAACATAAACGATTCTGTCTACTTGCAGCTGGGCAAGATTGGGAAGTATTTCTAAGGCGCCACCCCGAGGCGGGTCTAATAAAATTTTGCTATACTTTTGCTTCATCCAGGGCTGCTCTGCTATGGGCTCCATGAGATTAGCAGTATAAAAACAAGCATTGGTTATATGGTTAAGCTTAGCATTATGATGAGCTCGCTTAACCATAAGCTCATCACCTTCTACACCCACTACCTGTTGACAATATTGAGCTAGTGCTAGGGAAAAATTGCCAAGTCCACAAAATAAATCGAGAACGCTATCGGTTGATTGCAAATCAAGTAATGCTATGGCTTTAGTAACCATCTGACGATTAATTGAAGGATTAACCTGAGTGAAATCCAAGGGATGAAACTCATAATTTATGCTTTTCGCCTGCGAAATGGGTAATTGATAGACTAAAAATTCAGCACCATCCTCCGGCCATATTTTATAGGTGGAAGCAGGTCCTTTAGGCTGCAAATAGATCCAAAGCCCCTGTTGTGCGGCAAATACCTTTAACTTTGCGATGTCTTGCGTGGTTAATTCAATTAAATTACGTAATACCAATGCAACCGTTTGATCACCGATGGCAACCTCAATTTGTGCGATCTGTTGACAGGCCTCAAGCGATGAAATCAAATTTTTTAATTCCGGAATAAGCGTACCAACGGCCGGATGTAACACTTCACAACGCTCGAGCTCGGCTAAATAGCGGCTGTTTTTTTCCCTAAACCCCACTAAGGCCCCACCCTTTTTAGCCACATATCTAACGCCAAGCCTGGCTTTATGCCTATAACCCCATTCGTCTCCCAGTATGGGAGCTAAAACTTCTTGGGGTGTAATACCGCCGAAGTGTTTTAGTTGCTCGAGTAGCACTTGCTGCTTAAAAGTAATTTGAGCCATGCTTGCTAAGTGCTGCATACTGCAACCTCCACAGTAGGCATAATGCTGGCATTTTGGTGAAACCCGTTCGGGACTGGTTTTTAATATTTCTACGGCTTCGCCTTCGGCATATTTAGCTTTAGTATAGGTATACTTAAACAATACCGTTTCGCCTGGTAAAGCGTTTTCAATAAAAACCGTTTTACCATTTACATGGGCAATGCCTCTGCCCTCATGACTTAAAGCCGTTATTTCAGCTTGTTGTGGTTGTTTATTTTGCATGCCAATGCTCTAAAAATTCGGTTAAATGGGGTTTATTAAGCTGCTGTAAACGTTCGCGCACCAGCTTACATTCGGATTCATATCGTTCAGCCGTTAGTTTGCCGCGCATGAGTTCAAAGCGTAAAAAGACTAAATAGGTATTGACTACATCGGTCTCACAATAATTACGGATTCCTACTTTATTGCCTTGTAAATAGTGTTCCCAAACATGCTTACCGCTCATGCCCATCTTACCGGGAAACCCTAACATAGTGGCGATATGCTCTAAAGGCGCATTAGCCTTACTTTGATAACCCGCCAAAATATCCATGAGGTCGGTATGCCGATAATGGAAACGATTTAAATAATTATTCCAACGAAAACCTGGATCCTCATCACCATTATCCCAATAACGGGGTGCGACTACACCATGTAATAAAGCCCTATAGTGAATAACGGGTAAGTCAAAACCACAACCATTCCAACTGACTAAAGTGGGTGTATATTTATCTACCCCCGCAAAAAAGCGCTCAATAAGCTCTTTTTCGGAAGATTCTGGGTTACCTAATGACCAAACCTGAAACTGCTCATGAGTACGTAACGCTACCGAAATAGCTACGATACGATGCAGATGCAGCGGTAAAAAATCAGTTCCATTGCTTTGGCGCCGTAGTTTAAACATGGCGCTGGCAACTTCGGCATTACTTAACTCTGATAAGTTATATAAGCATCGACCCGATTCAACATCGGGCACCGTTTCAATATCAAAGACAAAAATATTCATCATAGTCTACAAGTGAGCATGCTTTAGTCAGTGTGTTTTACTGTTTGATTCAATTGTGTGGCATGATAAGCTATTGTACCGTTGATGTGAAGCATAAGTGTTTAACCAAACCTTTAGTTAAATACTTATTTATAAAGGGGAGCGATATAAGAATGGCTGTTAAAAATGCATTTTATGCACAATCTGGTGGAGTCACCGCGGTTATCAATGCCACTGCCTGTGGCGTCCTTGAAACGGCAAGGCTACATGCCGATAAAATTGGCAAAGTATATGCCGGGCGCAATGGGATCATTGGCGCTTTAACCGAAGATTTAATCGATACCAGCCACGAATCCGTTGAAGCCATCACGGCGCTTCGTCATACTCCCGCCGGCGCATTTGGTTCCTGCCGTTATAAACTCAAAAGTATTGAAGAAAACCGCGCTCAATATGAACGCCTGATTGAAGTCTTTGCAGCCCACAATATAGGCTATTTTTTCTATAATGGGGGTGGTGATTCTCAAGATACTGCACATAAAGTCTCCCAGCTTAGTGAAAAAATGGGCTATCCCTTAACGTGTATTGGAATCCCCAAGACCGTTGATAATGACCTGCCCTTTACCGATAATTGTCCAGGCTTTGGCTCGGTTGCTAAATACGTGGCCGTCTCCATTCGCGAAGCGGGTTTTGATGTGGCCTCAATGGCATTAACTTCAACCAAAGTCTTTATTTTAGAAGTAATGGGACGCCATGCGGGTTGGATTGCCGCCGCAGGAGGATTGGCTGCTGAGCAAGCCGGTGATCCGCCTCATCTTATCCTGTTACCCGAAATTGCGTTGGACCAAGAGAAATTTTTAGCCAAAGTTCAGGAAAGTGTTAATAATTATGGCTATTGCGCCATCGTGGTTTCAGAAGGCGTTAAAAATTCCGCAGGTAAATTTTTAGCGGATGCGGGCTTAAAAGATGCCTTTGGCCATACCCAATTAGGTGGGGTTGCTCCCGTTATCGCCAATCTCATAAAATCTAAGCTTGGCCTAAAATATCATTGGGCAGTTGCAGACTATTTACAACGGGCCGCGCGCCATATCGCATCCCGGGTAGATGTTGAACAGGCCTATGCCCTGGGTAAGGCGGCCGTTGAATTTGCTATGAGTGGCAAAAATGCCGTTATGCCAATTGTAATACGGACTAATGATAGCCCTTATCAATGGCATATAGGTGAAGTTAAATTGGCTGAGGTTGCCAATGTTGAGAAAACAATGCCTGCCGATTTTATTAGTGAAGATGGCTTTGGTATCACCGACAAATGCCGGCGCTACCTTCTACCACTGATTCAAGGTGAAGATTATCCTCCTTACAAAAATGGCTTACCACAATACGTTAAACTAAAAAATATTGGGGTACCTAAAAAACTCCACACCCAATTTAAAATATAAACCGCTAGCCCGCTCTGCGGGTTAGTTTTTAACAAACCTAATATCTACCTTGGTTTAAGGCTGTCATGCAAACAAAAAACAGCAATAT
>JAQSXL010000038.1 GCA_029256685.1 Gammaproteobacteria bacterium
TAGCTTATTTAATATAGCTCGGCTGTGTCCACCACGGCCAAAGGTCCCATCAATATAAATACCTTCTGGCTTTATTGCGAGAGCCTCGAGCACCTCTTCATAAAGTACGGGCACATGCTTATCCTGGGTATCTGCTAAACCCTCACCTATAGTCATAAGTTATAATGCAATTGACTGTAATTCAGGAGGTAACTCATCTATATCACCTGTTTCTTTATCCAACCAAGATTCGCGTCCCACTTTCCAATGCTGCTCATCCCAAATTTCAAATTTTTTACCTTGTCCTATCAACATGACGCGCTTATCAAGCTCGGCATACTCTCTTAACAAAGGCGGCAATAAAATACGATTACTGCCATCCAGCTCTAGTTCAGTTGCATGACCAATCAACAAACGCTGAATACGTCTAGCGGCCTTATTAAAGGTTGGTAGCCCCTGCAATTTTTGTTCAATAATTTCCCATTCAGATAGCGGGTAAAGTAATAAACAGGTTTCTTCGGTATCAATGGTAACAACGAGCTGAGGAGCGGCTTTTGCCACTAAACGCTCACGATAGCGAGCCGGCACGGCCATTCGCCCCTTAGCGTCGATGTTAATTGCATTGATACCGCGAAACACTATTTGTCCACCTTATTAACCTTCCCACCAGTTAATTCTTTTGTTGCTTCATGGGCATGAAGCAACTACCACTGAACTTTTGCATGAATGCGCATAGCTACTCATTAAATGCAAAAATTCAGTGGTAGCTGCTTTATTCTAAATTCCCACCTTGACCCACTTTCTGCCACTTTGCTACACTATAGGTATGAAATAGGCAAACTGTCAAGTTTTTTGATGGGGATTTATTCACCATGTATACAAGCACAACCTTTAATGAGTTATTAGCAAAAGCACGTGGTAAAGATTTTTATGGACAGCAAAAACTCATGCGATTTGTTGAAACTCCAGAAAATCAGATCTGGTCATTAATTCCTAACTTTCAAAATTTTTTAGAGTTAGCCGGGGTTAACGATTCATTAACGGCTAAGTTGGTAGGTTTTGTGCAGATTCGTTACTTAATAAAGAATTTTGCCAATTTGCTAAAATTAGCTTTAATAGCTCCTGAAACGGTAGCTGCCTTACTTAATTACACCGATATACGCTTACACATTGGAACGTTTAAGCAACTATTACAGCTATTTAACACGGTTGAAGTATTAAAAATCACGCTGCCTCCTCATCAAGAAATAAGGGTACTGGTAAAAACACCGTCTCATTTAGAACAGTTAAGTCGATTACGCATTAATGCTCACTCTAATAGCAATTTAGATCAGTTATTTATTAGCTATGCCGACATACGCAAACGCTTTACTTCCTTTAAACAACTATTACAGTTTATTGCCAATAACCCTAGCGCAAGTCAATTGTTTATTAAAGACGAACATACTATTAGCTTGGTAAAGAACGCCAAGCAACTTAACACCTTGCTAAAAGAGATTAGCAAATTCAATCCACTTTGGAGTAAAAATGCGGCCTTAGAATTCTCTCACTCGGATAAAGTTGTTGGGCTATTTAAAAGAAAAAGCGATTTACTTGATTATTTGAGCCATTTGCCCGATCAAGAAAGTATTAGAAAATTCATTGATCATTATTCCAGGATTACAACGTTAATAAAATTATCTAACTCTCAAAAAAGCATGCTAGAAATGGAATTTTTTAAAGCAAAAAAGTTTCAGCTGGAAAAACCTAGCATTCCCCTGAGTTTATTACAATATGCCTAATACAGTGTCCAACCAATATTGACTGGATAGTGTACTAGAGTATGTCTTCAACCCCTTCAAGAAAATTAAAATAGATCTATCGACGACTTAGAATAAATCTTGCACAATAGCTAGAAGCTTCACTTTAAATACCGTTCTCTATGGATATATGGAATAGGCTATGAAAAACAAACCCCATGTTTTGTTATACGTGCCCAATCTTATTGGTTATGTAAGATTAGTTTCCTTACTTATCATTCCTTTTTTCATTTTGCATGCCCCCCTAACCTCGGTATGTCTTTGTTTTATCAGTATTAGTTTAGATGCCTTTGATGGCTATTTAGCTAGAAAATTAGGCCAAGAGTCTTATGTGGGAGCGGTATTAGACTATACAATTGATAGAGCCACCTTAGCTGTTTTACAAATGGCACTTGCGCTAATTTATGCACCGATTTGGGGATTTTTCGCGTTCGTTTTAATTTTGGATATGGTTAGCCATATTAGTCATGTTTATTCCAGTCTATTCTTGAAGCGCCGCCATCATAAAGAAATTATCGATACTCAGAGTAAACTGCTGAGTCTGTATTATTCAAATCGCAAGGTATTATTTTTGACTTGTTTTTTTCATGACCTGTGGTTCGGATTTGTGTATTTACATCATTTTTATCCAAGTCAAATTTGGATAAAAATAGCTGGCATCCTGATCTTACCCTTCTTTTTGCTTAAAACTATAATCCATATTCTACAACTTTGGGATTCATTGTTTTCATTGATTAAATTGGACGAACTTAAAACCAAGGAATAAGCATAATGACCTTTCGCCTGGACTACCTATTTTAATCGCGATCCGGATTTTATTAGCTTAATTTAGGAGCAAAGCTATTTTTAAACAGGTGCTAGATGATTGAAACTAGTTGCGTTTAAAAAAAAGCCCGATGATTTAACATCGGGCCTTAAGAGTTAACTTAAATCAGACTCTTACCAACGTCTACGGTCACCACGATCTTCACCGCGATCGCTTCTTTCTTTTGCTTCTGAAACCACGATTTGACGACCGTTCATATCACGACCATTTAGGGCTTGCATAGCAGCATTAGCTTCGTTGTTATCAGACATTTCAACAAAGCCAAAGCCCTTACTGCGACCGGTAACTCTATCGCTAATAACGATAGCGGAGTCTACTTTGCCGTATTGGGCAAATAGGTCTTCTAACTCGTTACCATTTACTGAATAGGGTAAAGAACCAACAAATAGTTTCTTGCTCATAACATTTCCTCATAAGACATTTACTTATTAACCGAATCCAGAGATGAGAAGCTTATACAACAAGAAACTCAAGAACTCTTAGAAAGGTGATCAAAACCTTATCACTAAGTGTGAAAAGTCTTATCATTTTAGTCTAAATGCAAATAAAAATCATTAAATATCTTTTTATGTGTTGTAACCCTGTGGTGTTTTATAAATTAAGTATCTTAAACTATTGCCCGCTGTGTAATTTTACGTAAGAATGGCTGGCTAAAATTACGTGTTTAATCTTTGATATAATCAGGGACTTCTTGCATAACCTTAAGTGGTAAGCCAAAGAAAAAAATGGCCGAAAAAGCAGAGTATATCAATCCATATATACATCTTTTGAAGTCATTTTTATTTGATAGTCCAGGGAAATTATGTAAGCAGTCTACTACCCAAGGGTAACTATAAGCTCATGAAGAACGATTTATTTAACCAGGTAAAAACCATTACTTTAACTATTTTTTTGTTAGCTATGTCCGGTTTAATTTATGCAGATAAAGTCATACCTTCCGCTAATAATAATGAGTTTGATCCAACGCAAGCCAACCATTTACTAGATAAACTCACGCTTAAATTATCCATTCAAGATTTAAGTGCTCAAAATTTAGCAGAGGCGGTAAATGATCTAACCTCTTACCAAACACAAGCCCAAAAATGTATTGCCGATAAGAATACCGAACTCGCCGATATTAACAAACAATTAACAGCCATTGGAGTATCCGGCCAGGAATCTAAAGACCTAACCAAAGATCAAGAATATTTAGTGAGCAAGCGTGATTTGCTATCCCAACAATTAGCGGAGTGCCGCTTATATACGATTCGTTCACAAGAAGCGATTAGTGCTTTTAGTCATACCATAACAAAATTGACCGCTAATGAATTGCTTTCAGCCCGCCCACCCATTTGGGAAAACTTTAAAGCCAGTAGCAAAATTCTGCTCGCCATGCCTAGTCTCCAACTAAAGGGTTTAGTAGATACCGATAACGGGTTGCGCTATTTCAATACAATTGCTTATACACTGCTAGGCTTACTTTTATGCTTAGCATTGGCAGTAGGCATAAAATTTTATCAACTAGCCAAACGGCGGGTTAAAAAGCTAGTCACTACCTCGGTGACAACCCTCAAGCTAACTTTTTATTGCATACTGCAACGCTATGCCATGTGGTTCACTCTAGCCTTTTCTTTTGCTCTTTTTGCTAGCTTGCTGGCCTTAATCACCCAAGATATCACGGCCATTACCAGAATGAGCTATGGCTTTTTACTGTTGCTAATATTTTTAGCAGCGGCCAGCTTCTTCTTTTATCCCCCTAAACCTTCTGAAGCCTTTAATCCATTACCATTGCCGGTTAGCCGTAAATTACGATTTAGATTAACCTTACTGGCCTGGTGGTCGTTTATTGGCTTTACCATTTACGTCTTACTCCACTCCCAAGCCCTGCCTGCCGAACTAGTCTATTTAAGCCGCAGCGTATTTGTTATTTTATCGGCCATCAACCTTATCAGTGTTATTTGGTTAACGACCCAAGCTATTCGCTGGTTTAGAACCCATTGGTTAGCCCGTATCTTATTCAATACGCTATTAAGTATTAGTTTATCGATAACCCTAATCGCCGAGATTTTTGGTTATTTCAATCTATCCAATTATATTTTATCAGGCGCCGCCCTTACTCTTGCTTATAGTTTTATCGGCTGGATTTTATTTAAATCCATTAAAACCCTTTTAGAAAATTCGGCTTATCAAAGCGCTAATTGGCAACAAGTTCTTTATAGGCATTTAGGGTTAAGCAAAAAAGATTCCTTACCCGAGCTTTGGTGCTTAAAGATAGGTCTTAACGCTTTATTGGGCACGGCT
Source organism: Gammaproteobacteria bacterium (assembly GCA_029256685.1). Taxonomy (GTDB): domain Bacteria; phylum Pseudomonadota; class Gammaproteobacteria; order JAQSXL01; family JAQSXL01; genus JAQSXL01. The sequence continues at coordinate 4,885 of JAQSXL010000038.1, forward strand.
TTGCTAGCACTACTGGTTAAGGTCTGGGGACTTTCGGAAAACAGTTTCAAATTGACGGTGCAAATGCTGGTTCATGGGTTTACGCTAGGCAGCCTGCATATCACACCTTTACGAATCATATTAGGCCTATTGGTTTTTGCGTTTTTATCCTTATCCGTGCGCATGCTACGTCAGCGTTTGCTCAACCAACGGATGCCACAGCAAGAGCAAGAACCTCACGAAGCCCTAGCCGTTATTTTAGGTTATATAGGATTTGGCTTAAGCTTTCTATTTGCGGTTTTAATCGCGGGAATTAATTTGACTGGCTTTGCCGTGATCGCAGGGGCTTTGTCGGTAGGGATTGGTTTTGGCCTGCAAAATATCGTGAATAATTTTGTTTCCGGCATCATTTTACTGATAGAACGCCCTATTAAACCCGGAGATAGAATTATTGTCGGTCAAACCGAAGGGTATGTAAAAAAAATCAGTGTGCGCTCCACCCGAATTACGACTCCAGAGAAAGCCGATGTTATCGTACCCAATTCCGAGCTTATTTCAGCGCAGGTCACTAACCTGATGTTTCAGGATCATGAATACCGCATTAAGATAGCCCTTGGGGTAAGCTACGATTGTGATACAGAATTAGTCGAAAAATTACTCATTGAGATAGCCAGTGCACATCCTAGGGTAGTTAATGAAAAGGATGTAAGTCCTATCGTATATTTTAAGCAATTTGCTAACTCTACGCTTAACTTTGAACTCAGCTGTGTCATCAACGATGTTAATCAACGCGGCAAAACCATTAGCGAGTTAAATTTTTCCATCAATAAAACCTTTCGAGAATTTAAGATCGATATTCCCTATCCGCAGCAGGACATTCACATTAAAAGCTGGCCTGAAAAAACTAACCTAAAAGCTATAAAAGAGGTGCAATAAGTTAAAGCCGAGTAATGCAACCAACTATAAGTCAAATTTAAGCTAAACCACAAATAGCCATTTGACTTGTAGTTTTTAATTCAACCTTGCCATGAACGGTTTTTAGTGGATGGGATGGGCATCCCAGCTATTGTAAGTTATTGAGCAACCTAGCCCTATTTTTTACTTTAACCAGGAAAATGAAGTCAGCCGATAAGCCGGGTTTTGTCGTGGACAATCATTCATCTTACGATATTTGTCACCAAACACCTCTAGCGAGCTACCCGGATTCAAGGCGCGGACCACGCCCTTAGAGTGTTTTACCACTCTACTGAATCCCTATTTGCTCTTGCTCCGAGTGGGGTTTTCCCTGCCACTGCTGTTACCAACAGTGCGGTGCGCTCTTACCACACCATTTCACCCTTACCCCAAGTTAACTTGGGGCGGTATATTTTCTGTGGCACTTTCCGTAGGCTCGCGCCTCCCAGGCGTTACCTGGCACTTTATCCTATGGAGCCCGGACTTTCCTCCCTGTCAATAAACAGAGCGATTGTCTGGCCAACTTCATCTTAGGTAGTGTAAGACGGTATGAATCTTTTGCAAGTTTTATTTTTAGCTTAATGAGCTGTAAAGCCCATTAACTGTGAAACCGATGTTTATCAAGATTTTAACGTCATGGATTTAAGCCGCAACTCTCTATCGATGATCTTTTGTGAGGGCTGCTCTATCACGGTGATTCCAGGTCTTTCTTTACCTAAAAAACCGGCATTATAGACCCTAAAAATAGAATAGCTCCGCATTGGATTATTGTGGGATTTGAATATCTTTAGCGACTCATTTTCCGAGATTTTGAATTTTTTTTCCTTACCATCGGTCGTCGTTTTCACTTCTATCGTATGCTTGTGTTTTATCGTATTATCCCGATATTTGACGATTTGAAAGTCATAACTCATCCGGCTTTCTTCTTTTGCATTATTCCAGATAATATCTATCCGATTGTTAGGATTAGTTTTATCAACAAACTGCTGAACATGTTGGTCAATCATGACCTCTGTTTGATGGTAGGCGATTTCTCCTTGTGAATTTCTCTCTTTGACCACTACCTTTTTCGGCACTTGCTTGGGATATTCCTTACTGAACTCATAATCCGGGTATTTTTTATTAAGATAGCTAGCCCCTGGCCTTAACATTTTTTTGTATACATGCTCTTCACCCCACCTACCAATTTTTAGCTTATCGTCTTCACTGTAACTTGTTTTCTTAGGTTTCGGCTCATCATTGATAGTGTTGATAAACATTGTATTTTTAGACTTGGCTTTGCCGATAAAATACTCAAAGCCCTCTTCCGAATCGACTACCATGCCGGGTTGAAACTTGGGCTGGAATTTTCTTAATTTAACTTGTGGATTGGCAGGGCTAGCTTGCTCTTTCGACTGATTCTTTTTAGACGAAGTGGTTTCCGTTGAAGAGCTGGCCGAGCCGGCATCGGCTTGAGCTGCCTGTTGTCCCACAGCGCCCCACAGCAAGCTGAGCATGGGTTGAGCATTTAATTCAAGCATAGGACCAAGGCTTTGTTCCTGAGCGGCTATAAACTCACTGTTTTGGGATAAATTATCCAAGAAAAATTCTATTTGGCTATCGGTCATTTTTTCGATACTAGCCGGTTGACTAGACCGATGTAATGAATCTACTAATCCATTGGGCACATCTAAAGCCGCTGGTTCCTGACTTGCTGCTGCGGTTGATAAACGGTCACTGGTAAATTGCAAGGCATCCAGCGTATTTGGGCTCTGGATATTTGGATTGGAATTACTAGCTTGAACAGCATGGTTTAGTTTTTGCTCCATGGTCTTTTTAAGCTGATTCAATTTATCGAGCGCTATTTTAGCTTCTGGCTGATTCACGCTCATGGGTATTAGTGCATCGATATATACTTGAATATCATTTAGCTTATTTTCAAGCAGCTGCTTATCATTATGATTAAGCACGTAGTCATTCACTATTTCAATACCCTTGTCGTAGTCTAAGGTACCCAACTCATATTGGCTTAACTTATATTTAACTTCACCGCGGCTGAGATAAGCATCTGCATCGTCTGGATTAATAGTTAGCATCTCATCGTAATCAGCCATGGCTTTTTTATATTCGCCAAGCTTATCGTAAGAGTAAGCACGGTTATGATAAGCCTTTGCATATTCTGGATTAAGCTTTAGTGCCTTATTATAATCGGCGATGGCCTTTTCATATTGCTTAAGATTATGGTAAGCCCAACCACGGTCATTATAAGCCTCCGCATCTTTTGGTTTAATATTTAGCGCCTCATTGTAATCGGCGATGGCCTTTTCATATTGCTCAAGCTCATCGTAAGCCCAGCCACGGTTATAATAAGCATCTGCAAATCTTGGATTAATAGTTAGCGCCTCATCGTAATCGGCAATGGCCTTTTCATATTGCTTAAGTTTTCTGTAAACCACACCTCGGTTATTATAAACATTTGCTAATCTTGGCTTAAGCTTTAGCGTTTCACTATAATCGGCAATGGCTTTTTCATATTGCTTAAGCTCATCGTAAGCCACACCTCGGTTGAAATAAGCGGAGGCATAGCCTGATTTAAGCTTTAAAGCTTCCGTATAATCCTCAATGGCCTCCTCGTATAGTCCCTTGTTACTTTTATTACAACCACGACTATGATAGGCCGTTGCGGTCAGACCTTTTACCCTGGGTTTTTTGACCTGTTCTGTCTCGGTATTTGAACGCTTTCTCTTATTTGTCATAAGAAACTCCTCCAAAAAATATGATTACCACTTTGCAAGCTAAAACTAACAGTGATTACGGACGGCAAGAAATGGGTGTGCTGTACTTTAATAGACTATCACCGATTATGCGTCATCTCAAAATCGATTAATCAATACGTTTGGTAATAAGTTGACTCAAGCTTGAATACACGCGGTATTAAGCAGCTCCGCCACCAGCGCCAGTCTCGAATCGGTGTCGCTAAGGTTTGCGCTAGTAAGCTGCGCTTGTTGCATTAATTGCAGGGCATTGGCTTGATCCGCTTCTGATAATACCATTTATATTAAATAATCTTCCATTATCAGGACGTAGGGGTATAAGCCAACCTTGTTTTTCAAGGATGAAAAACTATAGAGCGTACAAGGAGGTATTCACAGCGTGTTGGCATTACCCCTATGTCCTGGCAATGGAAGATTTATGAGTAGCAAGGGTATAAAATACTTAATGCCTGCTGGCTCGTCTGTAAAATTTTATCGACCTTCGCCAGCAATTGATGCTCTTGTTGTAACTCGGCTAATTCATTTGGCTGTAAATTAAGCTCAGCAAGCTTCCGTACCTGAAATTGTAAATAATCTTGCTGCAATTCGCGTTGTTTGACCTGACTGAGCAAATCGTCAAACTCACGCCGTTTAACATGCCATTGTTGATACAATTGCTTTAACTGCGCGAGTTGCGGCTGTAGTGCGGCAAAGGAGTCAAGTAGCTGACGTTGACGCTCTTTCTTTTGTAAGGTTTGATGCTCGTGTTGGCCATGGATACCGATGAGCAGACTACCCAGGTCTTTTACCTGTTGTAAGGTGACCGGCCATTGATATAAGCGCGCGGTTTACCGTCCTGACTTAAGAGTACGGCGTACGATACATTCCTCTTCATTATCTAATTCTTGTTTACGTAGCCACTGACTGGCGCTAGCGCCCAATGCTAAGCTAAAGCACTAATATCACATCGTTAGGTGCCATGGCGCACTAAACCGCTATCGGCGCGTCCACCGAGTATCAAACCTAAGGCGTCGATATATGACTGAGTGCCCACTGATATAACTCATTTTTTTTAGCACCCGTGAGCTTAACGGCTAAACTCACGGCTTGCTTAACCGGTAACTCTGCCAGCAAAATTTTTAATACCTCATGTGCCTCATGTTGGCTCTCATTCTGTAAGGGCTCACAGCCCTTAATTAACACCACAAACTCACCGCGCTGTTGATTCGAGTCTGCTTGCAACCAAGACCGTAACTCTATTAAAGAACCACCCTGAATAGTCTCAAATTGTTTAGTTAATTCTCTGGCTATCACTCCATAACGCTCATTGCCATAGACCAGCAGCATATCGTCAATTAAATCTGTGATGCGATGAGGCGCCTCATAAAAAACCAAGGTGCGAATTTCTTGCTGTAGCTCTGTCAAACGTTTTTGCCTGGCGCCCGCTTTGGCTGGTAAAAAACCCTCAAAGCTAAATTTATCGGTAGGTAATCCCGCGGCAGATAATGCGGTAATCACCGCGCTCACGCCAGGAATAGGCACTACCTTATGACCCGCTGCGCGAGCTTTTTCAACCAGATAAAAACCAGGATCACTAATAAGCGGGGTTCCCGCATCGGAAATCAAGCCAATTTTTTGACCTTGTTGCAATTTTTCCAGCAACTCTTGGCTACGTTGTTGCTCGTTATGAGCATGCAAGGAGAGCGAAGGCGTTTGAATACCATAATGTTGCAGTAAAGGACGGCTATGCCTGGTATCTTCTGCGGCTATTAAGTCAACGGTTTGCAAAACCTGCACCGCTCGGAATGTCATATCGGCTAAATTGCCAATGGGTGTTGCAACAATGTACAAAATACCTGAGGTCATCATGAAAAATACTCTATTAGTTTATGAAGTTAGCTTATAACAACCCTAGAATTAAGCAAAGATTTATTAAAATAATAAGCTTTTAAAAACCAGTTACTAGCATAAGATTAATTTGCTACACTAGACTTTAGTCTTTGTGAAAATTCAAGTTCATTATGAAAATTAATTTAGTTACCCTGTGCCGCGCTACTTCAATTGCTATAGCCTGTCTACTTACCAGCTGCGCCCTTTTGACAAGTTCAACCAGGCATCAATCCAATAGCGGATTTGACCTAGTTAAGCGGCCTAAACACATCGCGCTATTACTACCGTTAAGTGGCCCACTTGGCGAAGCAGGTCAAGCCGTGCGGGATGGTGTGCTAGCCGCTTATTATCAAGCCAAGCAGCAGCAACAAACTACAACTTCCGTTAATTTTTACAATACCACTTCTAATACCGATATTATTGCGCTTTATAACCGCACCCTTGAACAAGGAGCCGATTTAGTCATTGGCCCACTCGACAAATCCAGCATCCTTCGCTTAGCTAATGCCGGAGTTATTAAAGTTCCCACCCTTGTCCTAAATGAACTGCCCGCTAATAAATCCGCCCCTCGCAATCTGATTCAATTTAGTCTCATGCAAACCGCTGAAGCCGAACAAGTTGCCCAACGCGCCTGGCAGGATGGTATGCGTAGGGCTTTATTGATCGTTCCAGCGGGGCAATGGGGCGCGGAAATTGGTCAAGCTTTTACCCATGCATGGCTAGCCCAAGGCGGCACGATTGCAGATAAAATAGCGTTACAGAATGGCCAAAATGTTAATCTAGCCCTACAACAGCTATTAAAAGTTGAATATCTAGAAGAAGATCTCAAGCGTCCACAATACGGTAAAAAAACTCAACTTATTCCACAGCCTAGACAGGATGCAGATATGGTGTTTATGGCATTAACCCCCGGTTTAGCAAGACAAATTAAACCTTTATTACAATTTTATTATGCAAACAATTTAGCCGTTTATACTACCTCTTTAGCCCTAGGTAGCCAAGCCACGCCAAATGAAATATTGGATATGCAAAATGTCATCATCTGTGATATGCCTTGGATTATCAATCAGTCACAGCCACATGCCCGTGCCGATCAAAAAAATAGACTTTATGCTTTAGGAATGGATGCCTATGCACTTAGTCAAAATTTAGCGGAGTTAAATTCAGCACGCGGGTTTATAGGTAATACCGGCACTTTACAATTAGGTGCCAATAATAAGATTAATCGGCAGCTGTTTTGTACCACGCTAAACCAAGCGCAGTCGCAGCTAGCTAATCAACAACCTGTAGCCGCAGCTAACTCCACTCATATAACTGAAGAACCGGCAACTGACGACAATGACTACGTGGCTTTCTAAGCAACTAGGCGCACAGACCGAGGAGTTAGCGTGTCATTATCTCACCCAGCAAGGTTTGCGGCTAATCACGCGAAATTACCGATGTAAATTAGGTGAAATTGATTTGATTATGCAAGATGGCGAGCAGCTTGTTTTTGTTGAAGTTCGTTATCGTAAACAAACCGCCTTTGGTAGCTCGGCAGAAAGCGTTAATTATTTTAAACAGCAAAAACTCATTAAAGCAGCCAGTTATTATTTGCAAACCCATCAACTTTATAACACTCAAGCCTGCCGCTTCGATGTCATTGCCGTTGCAAAACAGACCGATAGTTTTAAACTAGAGTGGCTAAAAAACGCTTTTCAGGTATCATAAGCATAAATTAAGATAATACTATACAGTGAGTTCAGTCTATGGATATTTCCGCGCGAATTAAACAATTATTTAATGCTAGCATCGAAACCAAAATACAAGCCGCCGAGGTATTACCGTCTATTATTGCGCAAGCCGCCGAGATGATTGTACAAAGCTTGTTGGCTGGCAATAAGATATTAAGCTGTGGTAATGGAGGTTCTGCGGGCGATGCACAACATTTCGCCTCTGAAATGATTAACCGCTTTGAACGTGAGCGCCCTAGCCTGCCGGCTATTGCTTTAACCACCGATTCATTGACGCTGACTTCTATTGCCAATGATTATGATTTTGAAGAAATTTTTGCCAAACAAATTCGAGCCTTAGGCGTTGAAAATGATATCTTATTAGCCATTTCAACCAGCGGTAATTCACAAAATGTGATTAATGCCATAACTGCCGCTCATGATCGAGGCTTAAAAGTCATTGCCTTAACCGGTAGAGAAGGTGGTGCACTTGCATCCCAGCTCTACCCAGAAGATATTGAAATCCGCGTACCCAGCCAATCAACCGCTAGGATTCAAGAAACTCATTTGTTGGTGATTCATTGTCTTTGCGATATTATTGATTCACGTTTATTTGGACAGGGGACTGAATAATGCAAACCATTATGCGTATTATTGCACTATCACTAGGTATGTCAGTATTATCGGGCTGCTTTGTGCCATTTGTTGCAGGCGCGGCCATAGGTGGAGCTATTGTTTATGACCGCCGTGACTTTGAAACCATGGCAAGTGATCAGGAAATTTTTCAACAAGCCAATAATAAAATTAACATCGATAATGAGCTTAAGAATGATGCTCATATCATCGTTACCTCCTTTAATCGCTCGGTGTTGATCGTAGGCCAGGCGCCAACCGAAGCCTTACGTGCCCGCATCCAACAATTGGTTGCTTCGATACCTAACATCAAACGCATTTACAATGAAGTGAGCATTAGCGGCCCAACTTCTCCTGCCGTACGCTCAAGCGATGCATGGATCACCACCAAGGTAAAATCGCAAATGTTAGTTGAGACTAAACTTCGCTCGGGTCAAATGAAAGTAGTGACCGAAGACAGCGTAGTGTATCTCATGGGAATTGTGCACCGTGAACAGGCCGATATAGCCGTTGATATCGCAAGGCAAGTATCGGGCGTACAACGGGTCGTGAAGATTTTTGAATATATCCCCGATTAATAAACCTTCCTGCACTTTGCCCATGCGATAATTAAAATTCTTTATCGCATGGGCATAAATTCTTAATAGTCTATTTATCCCTATCGCTTAAATAACCTTACTCTAAGTGACTTGGGTCCTGTCAGCTGTATTTCCCCTCATATACCTGCCACCCACCTTTTAACTAGAAGCTTATTTAAGCGATAGGGTATTAGTTTGTTAGCCACGTTAGGTTTCCTAACTCCCACATTTATAGCCCCCCGGCTGTATTTTCAATAATTAGGCCATAAAGCCGACAGGCGGTTGGCCCAAACAGCCGAATAATGTTTTTTCGCAGAGGCG